>CAOKQK010000027.1 GCA_948470905.1 uncultured Lachnospiraceae bacterium
AATTCCAGTTTATCTATTAATTGATTTAACTTTCCCCTATTTTCAAGGCTTTGTGGTATGCCAAATCTCGAAATATGTATCCTTTTCCTTTGTTTTTGCCCGTATGAGCTGCTTACAAGGGAAAATATTTATTTTTACAAAATAGGTTGTATTATAGCTATTATTTGTATATACTATAAAGAAAAAGAGAGGTGCATTGAACATGACAATTGACACTAATACAATGATTTCTATAACAGAAGCAAACCAAAATTTTTCAAAAGTGGCGAGAATGGTAGATAAGCATGGTATGGCTGTCATTCTTAAAAATAATGCTCCCAGATATCTTGTCATTGATTTTAGCAAAGCAGAAAAAGAACAGGCAGCGAATATGGAAGATGTGCTGGCTGTATCTGAACGACTGATAAAGCAAAACATGGAGGCTTATGAGGTTCTTGCAAAATGATAAGACTAAACAAAGAACAAGTGGTTAAATTGCATACACAGTTAATAGAAACAACTGGCGGTAGTCATGGGATTCGGGATGAGAAATTGTTGGATTCTGCTTTAAATAATCCATTTCCGTCTTTTGGTGGGGAAGAATTATATCCGAGTATTCAGGCGAAGGCGGCTCAGCTTTGTTTTGGGCTGGTAAAAAACCATGGTTGATGGGAATAAAAGGTTAAGCGCTCATGTAATGTTGGTATTTCTTGCATTAAATGGATATGAACTGTCATATAGCCAGGCAGAGTTAACGGAAATTATTTTAGCGACAGCTTCAGGAGACGCCGGAGCCGAAGATATTTTGCAATGGATTTTGGGTCATCAAGATTAGATGGAATAGAATAGTGAGCCTTGCAAAGCGAAATACACCCATTGCACAACTGCGTTTATGCAATAGGGATTTCGCTTTGCAGCGGGGACAAGGCTCAATGTGCTAAAAGAACAGATCAATGCATGGAATTAAGGCATTATTGTGAGGGTGTCTTAAAAAATGAATTTATGAAGAAAGGTGGCAATATCCAAAGAGAAGTACCGAACTACATGGTTGTCTTCTTGGTTTGAAAACAGCGCTTCCCATCCGACTTTTAGTTCAAGAGTTAATGATGGAAAGGAATATCGAAAAAAACTTTATACGTATGATGAAATATTAGAAATAATAGAAAAATACGGTTATCCACAGGATTGGAACAATAATGGGAAGCATGGACCAGAAAGATATATTGAAGCTCATTTTTGCCCTTATCAGGGTTCGTAATGCCTTATGGGAAGATATAGTACAAGGGAAAAAGTAAGGGAGATTTCACTTGCTATAAATTTAGAATTTCCAAGGGTTTGCGGACTTTTTGAAGATAAGATATAACAGTTAATAAATGCTATAAAAAGTGTCTTATCAGAATTCCCATTTATAGAGCAGTTGATACAGGAACACTTTTCCGAAAAGGGAGAAAATATATAAAATAAAAATATGGGCTTTCGCAAAAGCCCATGTTTTCAAGGGAAAATCGGCGCGACAGGATTTGAACCTGCGACCTCAGCGTCCCGAACGCTGCGCTCTACCAAACTGAGCCACGCGCCGATTGGTTAAGTTGAATTAACTGCCACTCAATAAATAATATAAAAAAAAAGGTTGATTGTCAAGGGAAAAACACATAAAATAAAATAATTAAGGCTATAAAATGAAAAATGAAGGCAGAACAGGGCAAGAAATCCTTAAAAGACGGGAAAAAGGCGGAGGCATCAGAGGAGAGAAGGCAATGGATCGGACGATTGTGACTTTGAAAAAAGGTGAAGGGCGCACCCTGAAGGCTGGCGGCATGTGGGTGTATGATAATGAGATTGACTCCATCAAGGGGGATTTTGAGAACGGGGATGTGGTGGAGGTACAGGATTTTGACAGCTACTCCATGGGCTGCGGCTATATTAATACCAAGTCCAAAATTACGGTCAGGCTCCTTTCCCGAAAGAAGGATGTGGCCATAGACGGGGCTTTTATGGAGAGGCGGGTCCGGGATGCATGGGCATACCGCAGGCAGACGATGGACACCTCCAGCTGTCGTCTCATCTTTGGCGAGGCGGATTTCCTTCCGGGGATCGTGGTGGACAAGTTCGCGGATGTACTGGTGGTGGAGTCCCTGGCGCTGGGCATCGACAGATGGAAGCTGGCCATTGTGGAAGCGCTGAAAAAGGTGCTGGCGGAGGACGGGATAGCGATCCGCGGCGTCTACGAGCGCAGTGACGCCAAGGTGCGCCTGCAGGAGGGCATGGAGCGCAGTAAGGGCTTTATCGGGGAGCCTTTTGACACAAAGGTTGAAATTGTGGAAAACGGCGTGAGATACATTGTCGACGTGGAGGACGGGCAGAAGACAGGCTTTTTCCTGGATCAGAAGAATAACAGGGCGGCCATTCAAAGGTTCTGTAAGGATAAGAAGGTGCTGGACTGCTTTACCCACACAGGTTCCTTTGCATTGAATGCGGGGATTGCGGGCGCTTCCGGCGTCCTTGGTGTGGATGCCTCCCAGCTCGCGGTGGATCAGGCGGTGGAAAACGCCCGGCTGAACCGTCTGGAGGATAAGGTGAGATTTCAGTGTGCTGACGTGTTTGAGCTGCTTCCCCAGCTGGAAGCACAGGGGGAGAGGTACGATGTGGTCATCCTTGATCCGCCGGCCTTTACCAAGTCCAGGAATTCTGTGAAGAATGCGGTAAAGGGATATCGGGAGATCAATCTTCGGGGCATGAAGCTGGTGCGGGACGGAGGCTTCCTGGCCACCTGTTCCTGCTCTCATTTCATGGAGCCGGAGCTTTTTGCCAAGACTATCCGCGAGGCGGCAGCAGGCGCCCACAGGCGCCTGCGCCAGGTGGAATTCCGCACTCAGGCGCCTGACCATCCGATCCTCTGGGCCGCGGATCAGTCGTATTATTTGAAGTTCTATATTTTTCAGGTGTGCAGCGAACGCTGAGGGGTTAAGAAAAATATGAGGGCCCCTGTTAGAGGAACTTTCTGAGAAAAGTTTAAAATCGGCGCATTTTGATGCTTAGAAAAAAGGTAAAGATACCAAATATAATTGACAGTAGTCCAAAAGCTGTTGAAATTTGGGAGTATAAAAATGGAACTTATTGAAAGGCTTACATCATTTACACAGGTAAAAACAAAAGAATCAACTATATTGACACATGGAATCCATCCTTACCCGGCCAAATATATTCCTGAGTTGCCAAGGGAGATAATTAAAGAGTGTACAAAAGAACGTAATACTATATTGGATCCTTTTTGTGGGAGCGGTACAACTTTATTGGAAGCAAGTATGTCCGGCAGAAAAAGTATTGGAATCGATTCAAACCCCATTGCGGTATTGGTCGCGAAAGCCAAGACAACATCCCTGACGGTAGATGAGCTGAAAAAGATTCAGTTGGTAATAAGTGAACTATCGACATTGACATATTCGGGTATTCATCAGGGGTGGATTCCGGCTGCCGGTAATCTGAAACATTGGTTTCAGGAAAATATGATATGTGAATTGTCGTGGCTGAGAGAATACATTTTAGCGAATTCGGTCGGAAATCTTCGAGACTTTCTGCTTTGTATTTTCAGCAGCATAATTGTCACAGTCAGCAATCAGGAAAGTAATACCAGATATGCGGCAATCAGCAAAGATTTGAAAGATGGGTATGCCATCAATATTTTTATCAAAAAATTGAAGGCGATGTATCCGCGTATTCAAACAATTTCAGAATGCCAGAACGTTATTAAGAACAGGCCATGCATTATCTTGGAAGACACAGGCAAGGTTGGGGCTGCAGAGATACCTGATAACAGCGTGGATATTATCATTACATCTCCCCCATATGCTAATACATATGACTATTATCTCTACCATAAGTGGAGAATGATATGGCTGGGGTATGATGTGAAGTCTGTACAGGAAAATGAGATAGGTTCAAGGCATGAACATTCCAGTAAAAAGGCGCCATTATCAGTATTTGAAGATAAGATGGTTCCGGTGATGGAGAATTTGTCCCGAATGCTGAAGCCTAATAAGCTGGCATATTTTTTTGTTGGAGATTCTGTCATATCCGGCGAGTTTATTGATATGAATGAATGTTTTCAGAGAATTGGTGAAAGGAGCGGATTCAAATATGTTGAAGGCTCCAAATATCTGCTGAAAGATGTGACCAGAAGTTTCCATGAAAAAAAGGAGAATCAGACTGAAAAAATGCAGCATATTTTAGTCTTTGAGCCTGATAAAAGGCATGGCTTTTATATGCCGCAGAATGCAATTATGGCTAAACCAAAGTCTGATCTGCATATAGTTGATCTTTTGAGGGAAAATCCCGTGGATGGGGATGTGATAGCTGTGCAAAATAATGAAGAAACCGGACGGATTCACGGCATAGGTAAATATCCGGCAAAATTTTTCCCTGATATTCCGGCATGGGCAATCGCAAATTATTCTCAGGCGGGAGATATGATATTTGATCCGTTTAACGGGTGCGGTACTACATGTGTGGAGGCGGGGAAGGTGGGAAGACATGCAATAGGGCTTGACGTTTCTCCGTTTGCGTGCCTTTTGGCGCGCGCAAATACAAACAGATATGATATGAAACGTCTGTCGAATAAGACAGACGATTTTCGCCAATTTTTATCCGACAAGAATAATATAAAAAAAGAAAGGGATTTTTTCTTTGACAATGATGTTTTTTGGTTTAGTGAGAGCAACCTTTTAGAGATAGAAAGTATAAAGGATTATATCTTTAACATGTATGGCGGTGCTGAAAAAGATTATTTTCTGGCCGTTTTATCATCTATTGTAAAAGCATGCAGCTATTTGGATGAAAGTCAGATAAAAGTAAAACGTGATCAGAAAAAACTGATCAGAGGAGTTCCGTCTGCGTTTGAAGCAATGGACAGAGCGCTGACAAGATATCTTGGTAATGCTTCCGGCAGAACGACAGGTGGTATGCAAGGCGACATAATGATTTATAATGATACAGCACTTCTGTTAGACCGATATGTGCCGGATGAGTCCGTTGATCTGATTGTTACATCGCCGCCATACATAAATGCAATGAATTATCCCATGAATAACAGATATGAGAGTTTTCTGCTTTCGCTTGTTTCGCCTGAAGACAGCATTGAATATCAAACTAAGTTTATTGGAACCGAAAGAGTATATGCGAAGGATTATAATAATATAAAGCAATATGCGGAAAACACAGTCCTGGGAAGGGAGTTAAATGAGAAGCTGAAAAAAATTTTTTGCAATGAACCGAAAAGAAGCTATATTGTATACAGATTCTTTGATGAAATGAGCAGAGTTTTTGATCTTGCCGTCAAAACATTAAAAAAAGACGGACGTTTTGTTCTGGTTGCAGGAACCAATAAAATTACGGGCGTCGATATAGACACTTCCGGAATCTTAATTAAACTGCTCCAGGAGAGAGGGCTTTGTAAGGAAAAAAGCTTCAAATATGAAATTGTGAAGAACGCGTTAAAGATAAAGAGACATGACACATCTGATATCATTAAGTATGATGAAGTTGCTGTTTTAAGTCTGGCTGAGAATTATCGGGGGAAGGAGAAAGATGTCTCAGAACATAATTGTTCATAGGGAGATTAATGAAAGATGAATCACTTTTATTTTTATCACCATAAATCAAAGCGCTTTGCGCAATATGTATATGAATTTTCCAAGGTAAAGTCAATGGTGGCGGGAGGCATTGCAACATATTCCATTGATAATCTGCCGGACAATAACAGTGTAAGTTTTTCTGAATTGCCTGAGGAACTGAGAAAACTGCTCTTTTTTGCAAAGCCGGATGTTATTATATGTTATGATAATGGAATATCTCCTGTAAGTCCTGTTTTTGCTTTTGAACTGACAAATCATGTGCCTGCCAGGGACCATTGGCTGCAAAGATTTAACAATCTTGTAGGATGTGCTCAAATTGGTGTGCCCGGAGCATATGTGCTTCCATTCGATTTATCTTTGAGACGTCCTTTTGGGGGAAAACTGGATTCAGCCTTTTTCTATGGCTATGACAGGGTGATGGAAATTCACCACACGCCGTTTTATATAGCGGAGTGGGAGTCTTCAGACCGGGCAAACCTGGATTTGGACGCAGGGTACTCTGATCTGCCAAGACATGATTCAAAGCCTATGGAGAAAGCGTTTGCTTTTTTGGATAAGGTCATTGATGCCGTAATGAGCGGAATTAATACGGAAATCCTTTTGCAGGACAGGTTGATCGTAGATTTGAGAAATGATATTCGCAGGAGAGCATACACTCCAATACCACAGATAAAGGATTTTGAACGTTTATCAAAAAATATGCCGAATAATGATTTCCTTTCATGGGGAGATATGGTGGCTTGGCTGTCAGGAAAGAGTATATCGATCCCCGCAAATCTGCCGGACAGAATTGCGAAAAGGCAGCGCAACATGATTTTTACGCCCATTGCCGACGAAAGAGGCAAAACGGATGTTCAAGTAAGAGACAGTTTGAATAAACGAATTAAGGATAAAGGGGCAGACCCCTATCTTGGACAGCCGTTGGCGTTTGACTATATTTTCTGTCGTCTGGGAAAGACTCCATATGAGAGGGACGCAAATTTGATAATAGATCTGTCTATGCTGAAGTTTGAGGACTTTTCCTGCTATCATCACAAAATTTGGAATAAATGCCCGTTGCAAAATAAGGATATTTTCAAGATTAGAAATGTTCCGGAGTATACGATGTATTTGACGGAAGGGTGTGTACAGGTAATGAAGAATTTTATCCGAGTGTATTCTTTTTGTGCAGATATTATTATTTTTGAAGAAGGGATGATCTATTTTTCATGAAGCAGAGAAATTTTCGTGAAGATGATATGCTTGAAATCTATGGGCAAAGTCTGCAGGAGAGAGGATTTAAAATCTTTTCATTGAGCGGAAATCAGCAGGGAAGATTCTGGTATGACATCAGGGGACATAGAAAGGCGCCGGATATCGTTGCTGTCAAAAAAGAATTAATTTTGGTTGGGGAGGGGAAATTAAAAAGCAAAGATCTGTTTGCCGAAAATGGAAAGGAGTATTCGGATTATCAATCTATTGTATACCTGTTGGAAACTCAAGAAGCCTGTGATCAATTGCTTCAGAAAATAGAGATCAGCTGTAAAAAAGTCGGAATACCTTTTTTGACAGATATACATTTGAAAGGCATCATTGTCGGGGGAGATCCGTTTGATAAGTTAAGCGCCCTTATTACAGATAAGCGTGTTGGCTATGCTTATGTTGATGTGAATAACAGGAAAGTTTACGACACCATACAAGCTGAAAGTATTGAATTTTAAGGGGGTCTGTTTACGACACCCCTTAGCCGCCCTGCTTATGACACTTCCCATGATGGCCGGGGTCTGCCGGATTCGGGGAGGCGGGTTGAACCGGGACTGGCGTTCCCATGGGAGATATGCCGTGATGCTGTAATCCGCTTCCGCCCTGATGTCCATGGCAGCTTTCAATCCTGTCATGGATTTCTTTCATTGTCATATTATGGCACTCCTCAATTGTGACACTGGCGTCATACTGTGAGAGCTCCTGATAGCCTCTGTATTTTCCGAAAGACATTGCGTGTCTGTGGGCTTCTTCCATGCAGGAGGTATCGCTGGTATACATACATGTTTCGTAATTCCGGGAAAATGCAGCAGCGTTTAAATTTTCCAGTATGGAAGCATATTGGGAGGAAACGACAGTAAATACCAACAGTGAGTCTTCATTCAGGAAGCCGGAGGCAGACTCATTTGCCAGCAGAGTATCAATTGCCTGGACATAGGGGGCGTTTTTTAACGACAGCGTCTGCAGGACCAGCTGCCCGTCGTCGTTATATGCGTCTGCGGACACCACCCTGCCGAAGCGGTTGATCCCAAGCTCTATGGAAGGGTTTACATCTATACTGATGTAGGATACAGGCTGTCTGTAAACGGAATAGCCGCCTATGCCAAGGAACAGGAATATACACACAGCGGTCAGGACATATTTCAGGCGGTGATGCCGCTGAAAGGGCTGCGGAGGGGTGCCTGTCTTTGGGGTACTGCTGTCAGGCTTGATATCTTCGGCCTTTTTCAACAGGTATTGCAGCGTGTTTTTCTTCATTTCCTCGGTTGCCCGTACCCCGTTCAGGCTTTGCCTGATTTTGTTGTTCTCATTCATGCCCATTCACCTCCCAGCTTCTCCCGCAGTATGCCCTTTGCCCTGGAAAGCCATGTATATATGGTATTTTCTTTTTTTCCGAGTATTCCTGCAATCTCGGAGGCAGTATATTCTTCATAGTAGTGCAGGTAAATGACATTTCGGTACTTTTCCGGAAGCTTCAGGACGATTTCCAGGATCTCAGCCGAGGGACTGTCTAATGAGTCTGATTCCTCAGCTATCACATCGAGCGGCACCCATTTCCTTCGTGCGAGGGACCGCAGCCAGTCTGTGCAGGCATTGATGGTCACTCGCACGAACCATGATTTTTCGTGTTCGGCAGTCTCAAAGGAGGTTGTGTGGAGCAGGTATTTCATATATACATTCTGGAAAACGTCCTCGGTGTCATGCCTGTTTTTCAAATGAACAAAGCAGATTCTCCGCACCATGTCCCCATAGGTTTCCATGACACGGGTTAAGTCTTCCTGGCTCTTCAAAGAAATTCCTCCTTCGGTGTTACGGTGCTGCCCATTCACATTTCGACAAACGATCTGCTGACAAAGTGGTGCCGCACTCTTTGTCAATGGTGGGATCTGCATCCTCTTTTGGAATAATGGACTGACAGGCTGCCGGTATGGTGTACCGAACAATTTGTATCGCTGCAAAGGGCGCCGTTGGGACAGAGGGAAGTATTGATGCAATAACCGCCGTTCTGGCATATTCCGTTTACATCACAGATGCCGTTTTGCGTACATACGCCATCCTGCTGACAGGCTGCATACACGACAGTCTGTTTCCGCAAGCTGTGATGGCCGGAGTGCGCATACGCCACATCCGACGCGGCGCCTGCGAAAAGAATTGCTGCAGCCATTAATAATGAGACTTTTTTGAAACGATTTTTCATAGTTTTGTCCTCCATTTTAAGTTCCGCCTCTACGCTTCAACGCCCCATAGTCTGGAAGAAAATTTCATCTGCAAGAACGGCAGCTGTAATTTTCTTCCGGGGGCGTTTCCGCTGCGAGGCTGTTTTGGGTCTTCATTAACAATACGTTTGGAAAAGGCAAAACCTTTCATGTTTTCATAAATTTATAAAAAAATTTACAATTGTTTCCTAAAAGAGTATACTGTTGATAGCAATAAGTCCATAGCCATACAACCATAAAAGGAAAGGATAACCGTTATGAAAACAGTCATTTGTATTATTGCGCTGATCTATGGCGCGTTGTGCGTTTTGGCATCTTTTACGCAGATAAAGGTAAAAGACAGGAGGCTTGCCAATATGGCAATGCTGGGTGGAGGGATTGTGCTCATTGCGGCGGTGCTGCTGCAGTGGCTGCATGTACCTTTTTCCATTGTGCCCGCAGTATTGGGTTCCGGGATGATATGCGCCGCCGCCATAAGCAACGGTATCAAGAACGGAAAAGTGCATGTCAGCCACCATATTGTCCGCATTGTGATATCATGCATCCTGATCATAGGGTTTATTATCTGATGTACCACAGGACATTCTACATATAATTATATTTTTTCCTGTTTGCGATCAGGAATATAAGGGAAATGATGATCGCAGACAGTTCCGCCGTGGTAATTGCCCACCAGATGCCGTCAAGATCAAAGAAGATCGGCAGGATCAGGACGGAAATCATCTGGAATACCAGCGTGCGCAGGAAAGAGATTGTTGCCGAAACAGCGCCGTTGTTGAGGGCGGTGAAAAAGGCGGATGTAAAAATGTTGATGCCTGCAAGTAAAAATGAAAAGGAAAACAGCCGGAAAGCATGTTTGGTCATTTCAAATAATTCTGCGTCATAGCCTACAAAAATCTGGGCCAGAGGTCCGGCAAACACTTGCGCCAGCAGCATCATAATGACTCCGGCAGTCCCCATCAGGGTGAGGCTTTTGCGGAGGATGTTTTTCAGCTCATCGTGATTTTGCGATCCGTAGTTGTAGCTGATCACAGGCGCTGTCCCAATTGTGTATCCGATAAAGACCGCGATGAAGATAAACTGTACATACATCAGTGTGCCATAAGCGGCGACGCCGTTCTCGCCCACCAGCCGAAGGAGCTGGAAGTTATAGAGTACGCTCACCAGGGACGCGGCGATATTGCTCATCAGTTCGGAGGAGCCGTTTGCGCATGCTTTCAGCAGGATCCTGCCTTCCATTTTGGTCTTAGTCAGCCGCAGGAGGCTGCTGTTGGGGCGCAGGAAATAGATCAGGGGCAGTATGCCGCCCACACATTGGCTCAGACCGGTGGCTAATGCGGCGCCTGCGACGCCCCAACGAAAGACTGCTATGAACAGGGCGTCCAGTGCCATATTGGTCACGCCGGCAGCCATGGTGGCGGCAAGCCCCAGCTTTGGCTTCTCGGCGGTGGTGAGGAAGGTCTGAAATACATTCTGCAGCATAAAAAATGTATTAAAAATAAGCGTTATCCTGCCGTAGATGACGCAGTCGTCGAGCATCGCCTCGGTGGCCCCCAGCAGGTGTGAAATGGGACGCAGGAAAACGAAGCCGATGACGGAGAGCAGGATGCCCAGGATGGTGGTCAGTCTGACCATCATGGTAAAATAACGGCAGGCATTTTCCCTGTTGCCTTCGCCCAGTGTCTTTGCCACCCATGCACTTCCACCAGTGCCTACCATGAAACCTACTCCGCCAAGGATCATCACAAAGGGATATACGAGGTTGATGGCGGCAAAAGGAATCTTGCCTACATAGTTGGATATGAACAGTCCGTCCACTACGCCGTAAATAGATGTAAAGATCATCATGATAATGGGTGACAGGCAGAATCGGAATAATTTTTTATAAGTAAAGTGATCAGATAATTGTATTGTTGTTTTCATTTTAATACCTCCGTGCCCGCTTCGCGCGGCACAAACAATGCGTGTGAAAGGTGCCTGTTTTTGGCACGCATATCAGCTATAAACAGTGTCTTTTAAATTATCGTTAAACCTATGCCAGCGTCTTCATATTTTCGTTCAAAAGGTCCGTGTATTTGCGGTATAACTGCAGGAAAGTTTCTTTTTCGTCTGGAGTCATGCTGGCCAGGGCATCTGTCTCCCGGGCAATTATCCGGTCGACGGTCTTCTCCGCCAGCGCCAGTCCTTTTGGGGTCAGAGTGACCTGCTTACTCCGGCGGTTGTTGGTGCTGAGCAGTTCTATATAGCCGTCGTTTTCCAGTTTTTTCATGGCAGAGTTGACGGTCTGCTTCGGCAGGTATATGACGGAGCATATTTCGCTCTGAGTTGTGCTGTTTTCTTTTTCCCTTAGAGAATACAGGATCCAGAAGGTGCAGTCGGGCAGCCCCAGGCGTTTGGCTACATTGCGGTATATATCATCATTTTCTTTAATAAGGTTGTTCAGCTTTGACAGGTATTCAAGGTTAGTTTTCATATGCGTGCCTCCTGGATTATCCGATTTCGGACGAAAGCAATTATAGTCCGAAATCGGATAAATGTCAATGCTTTTTTTACTTTATGCTGGAAAAAGATATGAAAAGTGTATATACTGGAAAATGGACGGTTTCAAGAAATGTTTCTGAATGCGGAGAGGGCAGAGATGCGTATATTTACGGCAATTGACAGGAAGACAGAAAATGTTAAGGACAAGTCTGCGGATAGGACAGGGGAAAATATTTTTAGAAAAAAGATATATGGATTGGCAGCGGTTTTGGCAATGACAGTAGTTTTGTCAACGGGCTGCGGAAATCAGGAGGAGCCAGGCGAGTGGCTGGCTCCTGTGCCGCTGGAGACATCCGCAGGACCGACCAGGGCGCCGCAGGAGTCCGCGGAGCCGGAGAGGACGGAGCCGCCGGCAGGACCGACCAAAGCGCCGCAGGAGTCCGCGGAGCTGGAGAGGACGGGGCTGCCGGCAGGACCGACCAATGCGCCGCAGGAGTCCACGGAGCCGGAGAGGACGGAGCCGCAGGCAGGACCGACCAGGGCGCCGCAGGAGTCCGCGGAACCGGAGAGGACGGAGCCGCCGGCAGAACCGACCAATGCGCCGCAGGAGCCTACGGTGCCGCCATCACCAGAGCCGCAGGAGCCGCTTGTTCCAACGCCTGTGACGGAGGCGGATGAAGGTTGTCTTGTAGTTATTGACGCGGGGCATCAGCAGAAAGGTAACAGCGATCTGGAGCCCATAGGACCAGGGGCGGCGGAAACCAAGAAGAAGGTATCCGCCGGCACTGCGGGCAAAACCAGCGGCCTGAACGAGTATGAGCTCAATCTGACAGTAGCGCTGAAGCTGGAAGAGGAGCTGGTGAGCCGTGGTTATCGGGTGATCATGGTGCGCACTACCCATGATGTGGATATCAGCAACAGTGAGAGGGCGAAGGTGGCAAACGACGCGGAGGCAGACGCCTTTGTGCGCATTCATGCCAACGGCTCGGAGAACACCTCCGTAAAGGGCGCCATGACCATCTGCCAGACCCCGGCGAATCCTTACAACGGGGATCTGTACCAACAGAGCAAGGATCTGGCCGCGGATATCCTGGACGAGCTTGCAGCGGCAACGGGCTGCGAAAAGAGGCGCGTATGGGAGACGGACACCATGAGCGGCATCAACTGGTGCCAGGTGCCTGCGACTATCGTGGAAATGGGCTATATGAGCAATCCGGAGGAGGATGCCCTTATGGCGACGGAGGAGTATCAGGACAAGATTGTGCAGGGGATTGCAAACGGTATTGATAAATTCTTGAAATAGAGGATGAGCGGTTGATGTCAGGGAGGGGCTGCGCGCCTTCTTGGGAAGCGGGCACGGGGATAGATAAGGAAAGCGGGCACGAGGTGAGATATGTTTAACTTTGAGGAAGAATTGAAGAAGCTCCCGAAGGAGCCGGGAGTATATATCATGCGGGATGGCAGGGATGTTATTTTGTATGTGGGAAAGGCGGTGAACCTTCACAACCGCGTGCGTTCGTATTTTCGGGAAAATATCGGGCGCGGTCCCGCCATCGACAAGATGGTGACGCTGATCGCCCGCTTTGAGTACATTGTCACGGATTCGGAGCTGGAAGCCCTGGTGCTGGAAAATAACCTGATCAAGGAATATTCACCCAAATATAACACCCTGCTTAAGGATGACAAGACTTATCCTTACATCAAGGTGACGGTGGGGGAAGATTATCCCAGAATCCAGTTTTCCAGAACCATGAAGAAGGACAAGTCCAAATATTTCGGACCATACACCAGCGCGGCAGCAGTGAAGGATACCATAGAGCTTTTGAACAAGCTTTATCTCCTCCGCACCTGCAACCGCAGGCTTCCCAAGGATATGGGGCTGGAGCGTCCCTGCCTGAATTATCATATCAAGCAGTGCTCGGCGCCCTGTCAGGGCTATGTGAGCAGGGAGCAGTACCGGGAACAGGTGGGCAAGGCGCTGGAATTTTTAAACGGCAACTACAATATGATCCTGAAGGAGCTGGAGGCAAAAATGAAGGCGGCGGCGGAGACGCTGGACTTTGAGACGGCCGCCGTATACAGGGATCTGTACAACAGCGTGAAGCAGGTGTCCCAGAAGCAGAAGATTACCGACAGTGTGGGAGAAGACAAGGATATCATTGCACTCTATCAGGACGACAGGGAGGCGGTGGTCCAGGTGTTTTTCGTCCGGGACGGGAAGCTGATCGGCAGAGAACATTATTATATGACACATGTGTCGGAGGACAATAAGCCGGAGATACTGGAGAATTTTGTAAAGCAGTTTTACGCGGGGACTCCCTTTATCCCCCGGGAGCTGATGCTGCAGTATGACATAGGGGACAGGGAGCTTATCGAGAAATGGCTGACGGAGCGCAAGGGAGGCAGGGTTTATATCCGTGTGCCCAAGATCGGTTCCAAAGAGAAGCTTGTGGAACTGGCGGCGGAGAATGCCAGGCATATCCTGGAGCAGGACAGGGAGCGGCTGAAGCGTGAGGAGGGGCGCACCATCGGCGCGGTCAAGGAGATTGCCGGCATCCTGGGGCTGGATCACATTGAGCGGATGGAGGCGTTTGATATTTCCAATATTAACGGGTTTGAGAATGTGGGCTCCATGATCGTGTTCGAGAAGGGGAAGCCCAAGCCCAGCGATTACCGCAAATTCCGCATCAGGACTGTCTCCGGCCCGGACGATTACGCCTGCATGCGGGAGGTGCTGACCAGACGCTTCACTCACGGCATGGAGGAGAGCGCACAGCTGGAGGAGAAGAATCTGGAAAAGGAGTACGGAAGCTTTACCAGATTTCCGGACCTGCTGATGATGGACGGCGGCAGGGGACAGGTGAACATTGCGCTGTCGGTACTGGAGGAGCTCCATATCAGCATTCCGGTCTGCGGAATGGTGAAGGACGACAACCACCGCACCCGGGGGCTGTACTTTAATAATGTGGAGCTGCCCATTGACACCCGTTCGGAGGGCTTCAAGCTCATCACCAGGGTCCAGGACGAGGCGCACCGATTCGCCATAGAGTATCATCGTTCCCTGCGCAGCAAGGCACAGGTAAAGTCCGTGCTGGATGATATCCCGGGTGTGGGTCCTGCCAGGAGAAAAGCGCTGATGCGGCACTTCAAGTCCATAGCGGAGATCAAGGCAGCGTCCATGGAGGAGCTGGAGCAGGTGCCGGAGCTGAACAGGCGCGCGGCGGAAGAAATTTATCATTTTTTCAGGAAAAAGGATGAAGCAAAACTCTAACAAATTCTTTTCATAAGCCCGGGGTTGTGTTAAAATAACAGTAATTTGGTAGGGTTGAAGTGCAGAGAGCGGAACAAATCGCCGCTTGTGGCAATTTGTGCTGCTCGCGCAGCGACTTTAGACAGGAGGAAAAGTATGGCAAGTATTGCGCTGACAAAAGTGATTGAAAAGATGAAGCTGGAGAACCTGACACCGGAGGTTGATGTAAAGGGTATCAGGCTTACTCAGTCGGATATTAATCGTCCTGCTTTGCAGATTGCAGGCTTTTTTGAGCATTTTGATGCCACGAGGCTTCAAGTGATTGGTTTTGTGGAATATACATATATGGAGGGTATGGACGAGCGAAGAAAACGCGAGGTATACAATGAGTTGATGGACTATGATGTGCCGGCGTTTGTGTTCTGCCGCGAATTAAAGCCGGATCCGGTCTTTCTGGAGTGCGCCGTAGAGCACAGGATACCGCTGCTCTCCTCCAAGGGCGCCACATCCGCTTTCATGGCGGAAACCATACGGTGGCTTAATGTGCAGCTTGCGCCCTGCATTTCCATCCATGGGGTGTTGGTGGATGTGTATGGTGAGGGCGTGCTGATCACGGGCGAGAGCGGTATCGGTAAGTCCGAGGCGGCGCTGGAGCTGGTCAAGCGCGGGCACCGGCTGGTGACGGACGATGTGGTTGAGCTGAGGAGGGTCAGCGAGGAGACTCTGATCGGTTCTGCGCCGGACGTGACCAAGAACCTCATTGAACTGCGAGGCATAGGCATTGTGGATGTGAAGGCGCTGTTCGGCGTGAGCGCGGTAAAGGATACCCAGTCCATTGACCTGGTCATCCATCTGGAGGATTGGGACAAGGATAAGGAGTACGACAGGCTGGGGCTGGAGGAAAATTATGTGGAATATCTGGGCAATCGGATTGTCTGCCACAATATTCCCATCCGTCCGGGCAGAAGCCTGGCTATCATCTGCGAGAGCGCGGCGGTAAACCACCGTCAGAAGAAGATGGGCTATAACGCGGCCCAGGAGCTTTACTCCCGCGTGCAGAATTCCCTTGCGAAAAAGAGGGACGAGGAGGACGAATGAAGGCAGAGACGAAACCGGAGTAAGGAGTGGAAATGGGCAAGGTGACATTTGGTGTTGACATCGGCGGCACTACGGTAAAGCTGGGGCTGTTCGGGGAAGATGGCTGCGTATTGGATAAATGGGAGATTCCCACAGATAAAGAAGACAAAGGGAGGCATATTCTGCCGGAGATAGCGGAGAGCATCCTGGCAAAGATGGGAGAGCGGGGGCTTAGGCAGGAAGATATCCAGGGAATCGGCGTAGGTGCGCCGGGCGCGGTGGATGATGAGGGAAATCTCACCGCAGGCGCCGTGAATATTGGCTGGCCTCCTTTTAACATACCAGACGCATTAAAAGCATATATTAATGTACCGGTGATGGCACTGAATGACGCCAATGCCGCAGCCTTCGGCGAAATGTGGCAGGGCGGCGGCAGGGGCTGCCACAGTATGGTGCTGGTCACACTGGGAACCGGCGTGGGCGGCGGGATCATTGTGGGCGGCAGGATTCTGGCCGGGGCAACAGGAGCCGGCGGAGAGATTGGGCACATCCATATTGAAGATAATGAAACCGAGCAGTGCGGCTGCGGGAATAGAGGCTGTCTGGAGCAGTATGCGTCCGCCACGGGCATTGTGCGTCTGGCGAGGAGACGTCTGGCGCAGGATGACAGGCGGAGCCTGCTGCGGGAGGGCGAGCTGTCCGCAAAGAGCGTGTTTGACGCGGTGAAGGCCGGTGATGATGTTGCCATGGAAATTGCGGAGAGGTTTGGGGATTATCTTGGCAAGGGGCTGGCGGCAGTGGCGGCAGTGGTCAACCCGGAGGTGTTTGTCATCGGAGGCGGTGTCTCCAAGGCGGGGGAAATCTTGATTTCCTATGTGGCGCCCTGTTTTCAAAAGTATGTTTTTGCACCCTGCAGCGGGACGAAATTTGTCCTGGCCAGGCTGGGCAATGACGCCGGTATCTATGGTGCTGCGGGAGTGATACAGTGCGGCGGGCATTCGTCTGTACAGCCGCAGTGATGTATTTTGCGCGTCAGATCCTAAGCGCGGCGGCTGTGCCAATGGAAAAGCGGAACGTCTGCGCTGAGGCTTGCAGGGGCATGGCGGCGTTGAAAGAATAAGGGGACAATAGGCAGATGATTAGTGGAGCGGTGGTTGAGGCATTACAGAGATTTGTACCCAAAGAAAATATCTGCTTGCAGGAGCCGATGGCAGGTCACACAACCTTTCGGATAGGTGGGCCTGCTGATTGCTTTTTGCAGATAGAAAATGAAGAACAGCTCAAAGGAGTGCAGCGATATCTGAATATGGTGGAAATGCCATATTTTGTGTTGGGAAACGGAAGCAACCTGCTTGTAAATGACAACGGTTATCGAGGCATTATCCTTCAGATAGGACCGAAGATGAATGGAATCATCGTGGAGGGCGTGCGCATTGTGGCAAAGGCTGGCGCATTGCTGAGCCAGGTGGCGAGGACCGCCATGGAGCACGGCCTCACCGGGCTGGAGTTCGCATCCGGGATCCCCGGAACGGTGGGCGGGGGCGTTATGATGAATGCGGGCGCCTACGATGGGGAGATGAGCCAGGTGGTGACGCAGGTCAGGGTGGTCAGCAGGGACGGCGAGATCATGGAGCTGGACAGGGCGACCATGGAATTTGGCTATAGGACCAGCACGATCCGCAACAATTCCTTCATTGTGACGGAGGTAACTTTTGAACTGCAAAGCGGTGACAAAGATGTGATCAGGGCAAAGATGGAGGAGCTGATGGAGCGCAGGAGGGAGAAGCAGCCCCTGGAGTATCCCAGTGCAGGCAGCACCTTCAAGCGTCCGGAGGGGTATTTCGCAGGGAAGCTGATCATGGATGCCGGCATGAAGGGGTTTCAGATAGGCGGGGCGAGAGTGTCCGACAAACATTGTGGATTTGTAGTCAATATGGGAAATGCGACGGCCCGGGATGTCAGGGGCGTCATAGAAGAAATACAGGAGCGTGTAAAGGATAAATTTAGGGTGGATCTTGAGCCTGAGGTTGTTTTCCTGGGCTGGAAGTAGAATGAAGTACGCATAGAGGTGTAAAAATGAGATTTGTGGTAGTGACAGGAATGAGCGGCGGTGGCAAGAGCACCGCCCTGAAAATGCTGGAAGATGCGGGCTTTTATTGTGTGGACAACCTTCCGCTGTCCCTTGTGGAGAAGTTTGTGGAGCTGATCTCCATGCCAAACAGTGAGATCAGCAAGGTGGTGCTGGGGCTGGATGTGCGTTCTGACCAGTCTTTCAAGGACGCCACCCGCGTGCTGAAACAGCTGAAGGATAAAGGATATTCTTTTGAGATACTGTTCATGGATGCCAATGACAGTGTCCTGATCAAGCGCTACAAGGAGACGCGTCGTATTCATCCGCTTGCGGCGGACGGCATGCTGGAGGACGGCGTGAAGATGGAGCGCAGGGTGCTGGACGACATTAAGCGTAACGCCGACTATGTGATCGACACCTCCAACCTGCTCACAAGGGAGCTGAAAGAGGAGCTGGACCGTATTTTTGTGGGCAACGGGGAATATAATAGTCTCATGGTGACAGTGATGTCCTTTGGCTTCAAGCACGGTATTCCTGCAGATGCGGATCTGGTGTTTGATGTGCGCTTCCTGCCCAATCCCTTCTATATCGACGAGATGAAGCGCAAGACAGGCAATGACAAAGAAGTACAGGATTATGTGATGTCTTTTAAGGAGGCGGGGCAATTTCTGGAGAAGCTGGCGGACATGATAAAGTTCCTGATGCCCAATTATGTGAAGGAGGGCAAGTACCGCCTGGTCATCGCCATCGGCTGTACAGGGGGCAAGCACCGGAGTGTGACGCTTGCAAACGAGCTGTATAAGCGCCTGAAAGACGAGGGAAAATACGGCATAAAGTTGTACCACAGAGACGTAAGCGCCCAGGGGACGTAAGGCGGCGTGACAGGAGATGGATCATATGTCATTTTCAGGAGAGGTTAAGGCAGAGCTGGCGAAGCACATCAGCCCGGCGAGGCACTGCCAGATAGCGGAGCTTGCGGCGATTATGAATTTCTGCGGACAGTATGGCAGGGATAAAGACGGATATTACGCAATAGGATTTCAGACCGAAAATGAAGCTCTTATCAGAAAAGGCTTTACATTATTGAAAAAAACATATAATATAGAGAATGGTATTTCCCTGAGGGAGGAGGATATGGTGAGCCTGCTGCAGAAGACGGGGGATCTTCATGAGCCGGTCAGTCCGCTTCTGCTCAAGAATTCCTGCTGTCAGAGAGCCTTTCTGAGAGGCGCTTTTCTGAGCATCGGTTCCATGAGCGCTCCGGAAAAGGGCTATCATCTGGAGTTTGCCTGTCCAAGCGAGGCAAAGGCAAAGCAGCTTCAGAAACTGATCAAAGGCTTTGACATTGAATCCAAGGTCATCCTGCGTAAGAAGTATTATGTTGTTTACCTGAAGGAAGGCGCCGGGATCGTGGATCTGCTCAATGTCTGCGAGGCGCCTGTATCGCTGATGAACTTGGAAAATCTCAGGATACTGAAAGAGATGAGAAATTCCGTAAACAGGCGTGTGAACTGTGAGACAGCCAACATAGCCAAGACGGTAAATGCCGCGGCGAGACAGGTGGAGGACATAGAATACCTCAGGGACCATTATGGGTTTGAGAATTTGCCTGAGGGGCTTCGGGAGATGGCGGAGGTACGCCTGGAGAATCCTGATGCGCCGCTCAAGGAGCTGGGTGAGTATTTTACCCCGGCAATAGGGAAATCTGGCGTCAATCACAGACTGCGCAAGCTTGGCGAACTTGCGGAAAAAGTGCGGTCGGCACAGTGCCGGAGGTAAGGCACTGCCATAAGAAGTACCGTGTCAGTCATTTAACTCATTTGCGCTGAAGTGAAGATGCGTGATAGAGAAGAGAGTTAGAAAGAGGAGGAGTACCATGACAAAGAGGAGTGTCCAGATTAAATTGGAAAACGGTCTTGAGGCGAGACCCGTGGCGTTGCTGGTTCAGGAGGCAAGCAAGTATGACAGTACGATTTACATCCACTCGGGCGATAAACGTGTCAATGCGAAAAGCATTATGGGTATGATGAGTTTGAGCTTGAGCAACGGAGACGAACTTGAAGTTTCTGCAGAAGGCTTTGATGAAAAGGCGGCAGTAGAAGGGATTGAGGACTTTCTGAGCAGCCACAGGGCTTAGGGCAGGAGGATAAAGGCGGAATCAACGGGGGATGCTGTTGGTTCCGCCTTTGTCACAGAAGACGGAGGCTTTTTTAAGGCAGGCTGCAGTGGTTTGCGCAGGGAAAAGCTGAGCATTTTTCGGATTGTCAGGGCCGGAGATCCCGGCGCAGATTGAGAGGGACTATGGGGAAGAAATTATTGTTTATATATAATCCCAAAGCAGGGAAGGCAAAGATTAAAAGTAAGCTGGCGGATATTCTGGACGTGTTTGCAAGGGCCGGATACGAGATGACGGTGATCCCCACACAGAAGCATGACGACGCGCGCAGGATTGTGGCGGCGCGCTCCCCGGAGTACGACCTGGTAGTCTGCAGCGGCGGTGACGGTACATTGGACGAGACGGTGACGGGCATGATGCAGAGCTCTTTCCGCACGCCTTTCGGCTATATCCCCGCAGGCAGCACCAATGACTTTGGCAGCAGCCTGGGGCTGCCCAAAAACATGGTGAAGGCGGCGGAGATCATCACCCAGGACAAAAGCTTTCCCTGCGATGTGGGCTCCTTTAACGAGGATATCTTTGTGTATATCGCGGCTTTTGGGTTATTTACCAATGTATCCTATGAGACGAAGCAGGACATGAAGAACCTTCTGGGATACATGGCATATCTGCTGGAGGGAATGAAAAACCTGTCCTCCGTTCGTTCCTTTCCCATGCAGGTGAGCTGGGAGGACAAGACCATAAAGGACGACTTTATATTCGGCATGATCACCAATTCCGTTTCCGTGGGAGGCTTCAAGAACATCACAGGCAAAAATGTCAGGCTGGATGACGGTGTCTTTGAAGTGACCCTGATCAAAACGCCAAGGAATCCCATAGAGCTGAACAATATCCTGATCTCCCTGATCAACAGGGACATTGACACCAACTCCATGTATTGTTTCCGCACGGCGGAGCTGACACTCACATCCCAGGAGGAGGTAGCCTGGACCCTGGACGGAGAGTACGGGGGCAGCCATACTTCTGTTACTATCCGCAATGTGCATCAGGGGATTGATATCCGGGTAAAGTGACAGGGGATTTAAAGCAGTCTTTGCTTATGGAAAGGCATGATCCTCCGGCTGAGCTTTGAGGGGGGATCAAAGCGGATAATAAATTGTAAAAAAAATATTTTGGTAATTGACAAACATAGCTATGTCATGTATAATAATAAATGCGCTGTGGGACAGCGCGGTAATTCAATATTGGCAGAGCCGTCATTCGGATTATGGAGAAGTACTCAAGAGGCCGAAGAGGCGCCCCTGCTAAGGGTGTAGGTCGGGCAACCGGCGCGAGGGTTCAAATCCCTCCTTCTCCGCTTTTAGCTCTGTCGGTAAAAAGTCGGAAATGCTTATGATTTAGGCATTTCCGACTTTTTTGTGTACAGCTTAAGACTCTCCCCTGGCTGCTGCCGTAAACATAGTCCCGGGATATCAGGCGGTCTGCAGCGCCTGCTGCTTACATGCCGCCTGCCCGGATCCTCAGGCTTTCTTCACAGGAACCCACAGCTCACAGAACAGGTTACTTTCTCCTTTTTCAAAATAGATTTCATAGTCTGTGTCGTCTGTCTGCATATAGCCTGTCTGGGGAACAAATTCTTTAAAAAATTTACTCCAGGTTTCTCCAAGACAGTCGCCGTTGGGGCCAAAACATTTAAAGACCGCGTAGTCGGCAGGATCGGTCTTCCATAAGGAATAGCCGTTTTGGATATAAGACTCTAAATCTTTGACGTCGGTATTTTCATCAATCAAAACACCGATTCCGTAATTAAAGTGGGTTTCGCTGCCTTTGACAGGGGTACACAGACCATACAAGTCCCTTTTTCCCTCCCTGCGGAGAAGCTGCATGGGTTTGATCAGTTTTTTCTCAGAGCATTCCGTCCAGAAATCAGGGATGCTGTGGTCATTGTCATCGTTGCTGATCTCGTTGGGGAAAGATCTCACCAATGCGAGAAATTGCTGGCTTCCTCTGTGTTCGATTCTGTAATCCATAATACTACCACCTTCCAATATGATTTTTATTACAAGGGGATTAAACAAATGAAGCTTTGCGCCTTTTTGCTTCGCCTGTCTGGGTGTAGAGCCGTGAAATCGTGAAAAAGCCTTGGAAAAGCTTTCCGGCGATTCATAGCCATACTTATATGCCGCGTCGATCACCGAGATATCCGTTGCCTGCAGTTCCATGGCTGCCAATGTAAGTCGTCTGTTACGGAGGTATTCATTGGCGGTCATTCCTGCGATAAAGCTGAAGGTGCGGTGGAAATTGTAGCTTGACATGTGGACATATCTGGCAACCTCAGCATAACTTATGTCTTCGCAGATATGTTCTTCCATATAGCATATTGCCTGCTGTATCAGTTGTAGCGACACTTTGTTTCATCCTCCTTGTATGTGCTTATTATAGCCGGTCATATATGGAAAGTCCTGACTTCGCTTGCACAGATTTGTCTGTTATCTGTCTGCTCTCTGCCCGGTGGTGTCATGATTCCCGCTGTGCATATTATGAGGTGCCGAAAGCCTTGATGAAGACAGGGCGTTCCATAAGTTTTCGGTTGGGCGAATGCAGGGCAAGCATGGTTTCTTTATTGTCGTCATTTTTTTCCTTTCCGCCGCCTGGCGTCTGGAATAGCATGCCGTGTCCGCCGTCCCTGGCAAACAGCGGGACCTTATCCTGTGTCCAATGGCCGGTGATGTCGCCATTGTCTGATCTTGCGATGCCCACCCCATAGCCCTCGTCCCCGAAGGAGGACCAGATCATGATCAGCCCGCCGTCCGGCAGGCGGTGCATAAAGGGGCCGTCCGTGACATAGCCGCCGGAGTGGCTTCTGACCCAGGGGGCTTCCGAGGCGCGAAAGAGCAGGACGGGCTCTCCTGCCGCCGCCCTTAAATCATCTGTCAGCCTTATGGCGCAGATTTCCCCGTCTGTTACCTGTACCCATTCGTGGCAGAATACCATGTATGGGATCTTGTCTTTGGACAAATAAAAAGTTCCGTCCAGGCATTCCCATTCCCTTGGGGTGATATTGCCGTCCGAGTGAGGGGTGAAGACGCCGTCCGGCTCGTCTGCCACAAGGATCGATGTGCCACGGCATACGCCCGGAGCTTTAAAGGATACAAACATGTAGAACTTGTCTCTGTATCTGTGGACTTCCGGCGCCCAATAGTTTCTTGTATAGGGAAAATCGGGCGTCCGCGTGAAGATTTCTCTCGGCTCTGACCATGTGCGCAGGTCATCTGAGACATATACGTCCAGCCCGTAAGCCTCATCTTCCCAGCATTCGCTGCCGCGGGTTCCGTACATGTAGTATTTTCCGTTGTGGGTGAGGATAAACGGATCCCGGATGTTGATCTCATCTGTGTTCATGAGCGTACCTCTTTTCTTTTTTTATAAGGACCTGTAAACAGCTATGCAATTGTGAAGATTTGCAGTTCCTAAGCATGCTGTACATGCTATGATTTTACCGCGGAAAATTCATTTATTCAAGGCAGGAACAGAGGAATGCAAAAAAGTCAAAGGGATTTGCCGTTATCTCTTGATTTCGCCACAGGCAGTAGTTTATAATAAAACATACCTTTTTACATGAAAATAAAAGAACTGTAAATAACTTTGCAATTGGCGAAAAATGAATTCACAAAGGCAGGGCGGAAGAAGCGGACTTATTTATTTACAGTTCCTGAGATCAGATGGGGTGGGCGGGATGGATTACAGAGAGTACAGCGGATTGCTGGAGCGTTATAATGAGATAGATAAGGTGAGCTTCGGGACCGGGGATACGGAGGAAGATGTCATTGACAGGCTGATGGAGATTTCCCGGGAAAAGAAGCAGATTCAGACGGAGTGTAACGCCATTATCGGGGAGTTTATCGTAAAATACGAACAGGCTTCCGAGCTGTTGGATGACAGGGCGGAGGTGCTGCTGAAGGATTTCCTGAATGAGCTTATGAAGACAGGGCAGTGTGTGGATACGCCGATCGCATTCCGGATATCCAAGCTGCTTCTGCGGTATTACCAGACCCGGGGGGATGTGGACAAGACTGTACACATGCTGGAATTTTGCACGGTTTTTGAGATCATCATAAAAGAACATCTGGATGATTATGAGGGAAGCATGTACGCCCGCCTGTCGGAGAAGTACCTGGATAATTTTGAGGAGCTTTCTGAGAGGGCGAAGAAATCCCTGCTCAACAGCTGGCTGCTTTGTGTGATCAACCGCAGGGATATGACCTACGGGCTGAGAAAGTACAAGGAGATCAAGGGAAAATTTGAGAAGATCCGCTGGGAGGCAGGGAAGGATTTTATGGCGGCAATGTACGTCAGGTGCAGGCAGAACGTGCTGGGCTTTACGCTGGAGGTCTGCCGCAGGACGGAGCAGGCAAGGAAAGCGGGCGTGGCTCCGGATGCTGTCAACAGGATAGATATAGAGAAGGAAGCGCCCTATATCGAGGAGCTGTCCAATGCGCTGCGGGAGGCCCTGGAGGCGGAGAACGTGCAGAGCGTCATAGGGGACAGGGTAGTTGCCGGGCTTTACTGTGTGCAGGCGGAGTATCATCTGGGCAGGCTGACCATGGAGGAGCTGCTGTGCAGGATCCAGGAGTATGCCGTGCCCCATGATGATTATAATGAGGTGGAGAAATGTTCGGCATTATTTACTGCGAATGCATATTACCTGGATTATCTGTATAAGTGCAGCTGCTATGATGAGAAATATATTCTGGAGAAAAGCGCTCAGATCGTCAAATATGTCCTGTCTCAGGCCAAAACCATGGAACCTTATCTGGGCAGCTATCAGACCAATAACTGCGTGCTGATGCTGGTGAACTCCGCGTCTAACATAATGGATTTTGATTCCTTCAAAAATACCGTGCTCAGCGCTACCGTCTATGCCAACAAGGCATTGTATGTCCATACCATGGTAGTAAAAGAGATATGCAGTATCCTTCTGGGATACATATTGGAGCATGATCCCCGATATCTGGACGGCGTGGGAGGGCACAGCTGGCAGGAGTGCCGTGACAATCCCGGTGAAGTGATGGAGCTGATGGAGAAGTGTACTCTCTTTCATGACATAGGCAAGTATTTCTGCCTGGATTATGTCTCCAATTCCTCCAGGAGCCTGACGGAGGATGAATTTGAAGTAATCAAGGACCACCCTGCAAATTTCATGAAGATTTATCAGGGTGAAATGAGCAGGGAGGTGGAATGTGTCCGTGACTGCGCCCTGCTGCATCATCTGTGGTATAATGAGAAGGGGGGATATCCCAGAGGCAGGCACATGGCAAGCAAGCCCTTTGTAAACATTCTGAGCATTGCGGACAGCCTTGACGCTGCCACAGACAACATCGGCAGGCCATACGGACAGGGGAAGACGCTGGAGCACATGCTGAGGGAGTTCGACGGTATGAGGGATGAAAGGTACTGCGGTTATGTCATCGACCTGCTTCACGTGGATGAAATCAAAAGAAAGATAGAGTATGCGCTGGGGGAGCGGAGAAAGGCAATATACTGTGAGATTTATCTGCCTTCAAGAAGCGGGGAAAACAGCTGAGATTCAAAGGCTTTGCCGGAAGTTCGCGGGAGGTTTCATGAGGATTTATTTGTGTGATGATGAAAGGCAGATACTGCAGGATATGGCAGGGAAGGTGCGGGGCATGCAGCCGGGCAGCCGGGTCAGGTGCTTTGAGAGGAGCGGGGAGCTTTGGGCGGCGCTGCAGGCAGAGAGATGCGATGTGTTATGTCTGGATATTGATATGCCTGAGATGAGCGGTCTTGAGCTGGCGGCGAAGATGGAGGAGCTGGCTGTAAGGCCGCTCCTTATATTTGTGACCAGTCATGATGAGCTGGTGTATGACAGCCTGAAATTCCATCCTTTTGGGTTTGTGCGGAAGGCATATTTCGCGGAGGAGATGGAAAAGCTGTTGGAGGACTGCGCAGAGGAGCTGGGAAGCCGGGAAAGACATTTTTTCTTTCAGTCAGGGGCGGAGAGAGTGAGGCTGTCCCTGCAGGAGATCTTATATTTTGAGTCGGATGGAAACTATGTGAAGCTTTTTGCCAGGGCCGGGGAGCCTTATCGGTTCCGGGATACCCTGTATTCCCTGGAGGCGGCGCTGTCCGGGGACGGCTTTATCCGTATCCACAAGGGCTTTCTGGTGAATCAGAGGGCTGTCCGGGTTCTGCGGGGAAATGAAGCGGAGCTGGAGAATGGTACTTGCCTTCCCATAGGAAAAAGCTATGTCCAGGAGACAAGAAGCAGGCTGATGCGGTACATGGAGACATGGGGGAGATGACGTAAGATGAAGAAGCAAGAGGGCTACAGATTGAAAATACAGGAGCTGGATATGCGCTGTACGGAGCTTTTGGAGGAGAACTGTGAGCTGCGGCTGGAACTGGACGCCCTGAAGGAGGAGTGGGGGCATGTGAGGGAACAGGATCAGGAGATACGGAAGCTGCACGAAAGCGTGCGGCGGCTGAAGCATGACATGAAAAATCATCTGCTGGTCATTGCTTCCTGCCTGAATGCGGAGGAGTATGATGCGGCAAGGTCATATACGTCAGGGATGCTGGACAAGCTGAATTCCATCCACAGCTATGTGGAGACGGGGAATTCCCTGATGAACCACATCCTCAACGAGAAGCTGGAGCTGGCGCGGAGCAGGGGGATCGCGGTGAAAGCAGAGATACAGACGTTTTCTTTTGCGAAGATGGAGAGTTTGGACTTCTCGGCGCTTTTGTCAAATCTTCTGGATAATGCCATAGAGGCCAGCAGGGAAGTTGTGGACCCAAGGCTGTATGTGGAGATCGGTAAGTCCAGGGGCTATGAGAAGATCCTGGTCCGCAACCGGATCGCCGGGTCGGTGCTGGAGAGAAATCCCCGGCTGCTTTCTGCCAAGCCTGACGGCGGCGCTCATGGCATGGGGATCCCCCAGATCCGGGGCATTGTGGAGAAGTACCAGGGACTCTGGGACTTTTATGAGGAGGACGGTTACTTCTGTGCCTGCGCGTTTATCCCTGAATCATAGCTGTTTATCCCAAACCTTTGCAATGTAATGTTGCAGGGGTTATTATTTTTTTGCACAGGGCTGCGCCAGCAGACGTAAAGAGCGCGTAAGCGCGTATTTTGTGAATGCGGGAATCAGGTTGGATGCTCCTTGGAGCGTCCAACCGGGCAGTGAGAAAATTTTCCCGCTCGATTATCTGTTTCCCGTGGGCAATGAGCCAAAGCCTGTGATAAAAATGCCGTGAAAGGGTGTAAAAATGATATGTTTTGACAAAGTGAGCAGGTTCATATTGTCGGAGGTCAGCTTCTGCGCCCCCAAAGGTCAGGCGGTGGGGATTGTCGGGTCCTCCGGTGCAGGAAAGACCACACTTTTAAAGCTTGCCTGCGGGCTGCTTGCGCCGGAACAGGGGAGGGTGAGAGTCCTGGGGCGGGAGCCTGTGGGAGAGGGGAGGTCCGTGAAAAGCCGGGTGGGTGTCTGCATTGGGGGCATCCCCCTGCTGGAAGGGGAGGATACGGTGGAGGAAGGCTTTCGGATGCTTCGGACAATCTACCGGATACCCCGGAAGCAATTTCACGAATGTTTCGGGGAGCTTTCGCGCAGGCTCGGCTTCGGGGAGTTTGCGGGAAGTAAGTGCAGGGAGCTGTCTGCAGGACAGCGGGCAAGGGTCCGGCTGGGTGCCGTGCTGCTGTCGGATCCGGAGGTGCTTTTGCTGGACGATCCGGTGAGCGGGCTGGATGTAAACGGCAAGGCTGTGTTCCGGGATATCCTGGCGGAGCGCTGCAGGCGGGGGACGACGGCGCTGGTCACTTCCCATGACATGGCGGCAATTTCACCTCTGTGCAGCAGGCTGGCACTGCTGGAGAAGGGAAAGCTGTTGTTCTATGGCAGTGAACATACGCTGCTCAGGCGCTATGCGCCGCCGGAAGAAATAAGGGTAAGGCTGTGGGGCAGGCTTCCGGATCTGGAAGATCTGCCGCTGGATTCCTATGCACTGGACGGGGATGAACTCCGGCTGCGCTTCTGCCCGACTCATATCACGGCGGCGGAAATCTTAAAACAGCTGCTTGGGCAGACCGGCCTGCAGTCGGTGGAGATCCACAGGGCAGGGCTGGAGGATGTGTTTTCGCGGCTCAGATAGTACGGCGGGGAACTGAGTGCAGAGAGGCGGAACTGGAATAGTCCAGCTAAGAAGTGTCAAGAGGAAATTTAAAACAGCCTCGCAGTGGAGACGCCCCGGGAGAATTTTCAGATGCGTATTTTGCAGCTGAAAATTGCTCCCAGACAAGGGGGCGTAGAAGCGGAGAGGCGGAACTGGAATAGGAGGTATTATGGGCAGTTTGATTGAAGTCAGGGATTTGAGCAAGACCTTTAAGGTCAGCAGGAGGGGCAAGGGGATTCCGGGGATGGTGGCGAATCTGTTTGTCCCCAGATATGAGAAAAGGCAGGCGGTCAAGGAGGTGAGCTTTGACATTGAGGAGGGAGAGATGGTGGGATTCATAGGCCCCAACGGCGCAGGCAAGTCCACTACGATCAAAATGCTGTCCGGCATTTTGTATCCCGACAGCGGCAGTCTGCGGGTGGCAGGCTATGTCCCCTACAGGCAGCGGAGGGATTATGTGTCCAAGATTGGAGTGGTGTTCGGGCAGAAGTCCCAGCTGCAGTGGGATCTGCCGGTGATAGACAGTTTTGAGCTGCTGAAAGCAATCTACCGCATCCCCGGCGAGGTATACCGCAGGAATCTGGAGAGGTATACGGAGATGCTGAATATGGGAGGCTTTTTGAACCAGCCTGTGCGGCAGCTGTCCCTGGGGCAGCGCATGCGCGCGGATATTGTGGCGGCGCTTTTGCACTCTCCCCGGATTGTCTTTTTTGATGAGCCTACCATCGGCGTGGATGTGGTGGGGAAAGAGGTTATCCGAAGCTTTCTAAGAGAGCTGAATGCCAGGGACAGGCTGACCATGATTTTTACCACTCATGATATGCAGGATATTGAGAAGACCTGCAGGAGGCTGTTGATCATAGACGGCGGCAGCAAGGTTTACGACGGTTCGCTGGAAGGCATCAGGGCGAAATACAGCGCTGTCAGGCAGCTGGAGGTGGAGTTTGCGGAAAGTCTGACTGTGTTGCCCATGGAACATGTGACCATCCAGGACCTGGACGCCTATAAGAAGCGCTTTCTCTTTGAGAGCGCCCAGGTTGAGATTCAGGATCTGATGAACCGTCTTCTGTCAGAGTACCCCGTCCGGGATCTGAATATCACGGAGCCGGCCATTGAGGGGATCATCCGCAGGATTTACGGCGGAGAGGAGGTGTAGCATGAGTCTTATACCATATTTTGCCTATGCGAAAAAAAGCTTTCTGGGGCGCAGCGCTTATCGCTTTGATCATTTGATGGGTATTTTCTCCACCTGTCTGCAGGTCTTTATCTATTGGAATATTTACCGCGCCCTGTACGGGCAGCGGACGGAGGTGGACGGTATCACCATGGCGATGGTGACGACCAACTTTATTCTGTCTCTGGGGCTTCGGGAGGCGTTTTACACGGATGACGGCTATCTGTCCCGGAAGATCCGGGACGGGAGCATTGCCACGGAGCTGCTGCACCCCATCAGCTTCAAGGGGCGAATGCTGGCGGAAAATCTGGGCAACGCGCTGTTTAACCTGATCTTCCGGTTTGCGCCGGCGGTGCTGATCTCGGTCTGCATTGTGGGAATCCAGCCGCCTGCGGACGCGGAAAGCGTCGCGCTTTTTATGGTGAGCGCGGTCCTGGGCTACGGGGTTCTCTGGGCGATCAGCTTCGCCTGCCAGATGACGGCGTTCTGGCTTATGAATACATGGAGCCTGTTCACGGTGAAAAATGTCTTTGTGGGGATTCTTTCCGGGTCCATGATCCCGCTGTGGTTCATGCCGGAGTGGATGGGCGGCGTGCTGAAGGCAACGCCCTTTTCTTCCATATACTTTACGCCGGTGCAGATTTATCTGGGACAGCTTTCTTTAAAGGAGATCGGAGCCCGGTGCGCAGTGCAGCTCCTGTGGGCGGCTGGGATCTTCCTGCTGGGGGATTTCCTGTGGCGCAGGGGACAGAAGAAGCTGGTTGTGCAGGGAGGATAGGTTGAAAAATCAAAGATTTTTCAACCGTGAATTTGTGCCCAAGCCCAAATTTCCGGGCTGCGGCAAGAAAGGGAGCATAAATGCGGGATAATACATTAGAATTGATCGGGCTGTATATGAGAACAACCGTACGTTCCTGGTTTCAGTACCGGGTGGACGCACTGCTACGCTCTGTGGCAGTGTTCCTGCGGGAGGCGGCAGGGGTGATCGCCATTTATTTCACCCTGCTGAAATTTGATAATTTAAACGGGTGGGGGCTGCAGGAGATGATGTTTCTGTACAGCCTGCTCTTTTTGACCTATGGGATTTTGATCATCTTTTTCACGGGGCTGAGGGACTTTGGGGCGATGGTGCGCACGGGGAAGTTTGACCGCTACATTCTGCGCCCCAGGGGGCTGCTGTTCCAGATGATTTTTGTGAACGCGGACTGGTTTGCCGCAGTGGGACACGGCGGCCTGGGCATCCTGCTCTTTGTCATCACGGCGGGCAGGGTGGGCATCCGGTGGACGCCGGGAACGATTGTGTATTATGTGCTGGCGGTGGCGGGGGGAGTCCTGATCCAGGGGGCGGTTTTCCTCTTTCTCGCCACGCTGAACATTTTCCTGTTGGAGACAGGGAGCCTGAAGGAGCTGCTGTATTATGATACCCGCAAATTCGCGGGCTATCCCATCAGCATTTTTCACAAGGCGATCCAGTGCTTCATGATTTATGTGGTCCCCATGGCGTTTGTGAACTATTTTCCGGCGCAGTTTCTGCTGCGCAAGCCCGACATGGCGCAGTTCCCGGAAATTTTCCTCTATATTCCTTTCGCGGTGGGGGTGGGGGTTTATCTGCTGGCGTATCTGTTCTGGAGGTTTGGGCTGCGGTTTTATAAGAGCTCGGGGAATTAGAACAGGGGAGGGGACATAAAGCTCAAAGATATTGGTGGTACAGGAGCGGCAACAAGAACAAAACAAGCTGTGCATACGCTGGAGTGGGCTGCAAAAGGGGACAGGAAAGGGTTGCGTTTGCCGTTTTTCTGTGCTATATTTTATTTTACTTAGAGTAATAAGCTCGATTTTTGAATATCACGGATTTTTATGGAGGATTGTGATGAAAAAAAGGCTGATTCAATTATTAAACGCCGATAAGTCTTTGGCGGAAACGCTCGATATGGCAATGTATGAGTTTGGTTTGTCCAGGGACAAACACTATGATGTTCTTGTGGTAGCTCCTGGCTGGAAACCGGATAAAATTATGGCAGACTATGATGTAGAAATAACCTGCACGGAAGTACATAGTTACATCTCCGGTTACGAATTAAAAGGGGATGGTTTCCTTATCGCCTGGATTCAATGTTCCAGCGGCGCAAGCAGCCTGATTGATGAACTGACTACTTGCGCATATTTGAATTTTGATAAGCTGGTGTTTGTAGGTGCTGTGGGCAGTCTTGTGCCGGAAATTGGATTAGGTTCTTTATGCACTCCTGAATGGAGTATCTCCGGTAATCTGGCGAATGGCTATCTGTTGGAAAATATTCAGGATTATGTCCCTTTTGGGAAGGTTTTTCCAAATAATACTGCATTTATAGATAATGTAATCAAACACTTGGCCTCCCAAGGCATTGAGATGAAGAAAGCACCTGTATTCTGCACGGATTCGATAGTCTGTGAATATTCTCACTTGGACTTTATCAAGTCCTTTGGAGTACAGGTGATTGAAATGGAAACAAGTTCTTTCTACCTTATGGCTGATCTGATGGAAAAGCCGGCGATCGCGTTAATGGCAGTTTCTGATAATTCTGCCACGGGAGACCCCTTGATGGCAAGAACAGATGAGCAAAAACGGCTCTACAATATTACGCGGAAACAGGTCATTCCCAAAATCATATTGGATATTGCGAAAATGAAGTCTGAAAAGTCTTTTTGAAAAATAAATGCATTCTCTGGTCACTTCGGGAAAGATTCTCATCCTGATTACCTCTCAGACACAAAACCCGACCTCGTGCGCAGGATGTGTTTACAGTGTTCGGACGCGCATGCCGCGGGGTGCAGGTTTATGAAAAGTTAATAACTGAGTCTGCAAAAAATAATGCACACCTGGCTGCCGCATGTTATAATGTTGACACAGAAGGGATTGTGTCAATTACTGATTTCATGATCGGTCCGGGCGTATGGTAAAATGCTGACAGAGAAGTATGCTGTGTCGGATTCTGATTCCAAACGCGCAAAATTATGGAAAAGGAACACAATCGAAGACAGGAAAGTCCCGGAAAGCTTTTCTGTTAAAAAAAGGAGGTAAAGATCACATGCTTGAGGATTTCATTTCAGGTAAAAAGGCTCTTTTCGCTGACGGCGTACATACGGAGCTTCGGGCGCAGGAGAACCGAAACAGGCGCGTCTCTTTGATCCAGGGCAATCTGACGGCAAACAGCCGCTCGGAAGTTCTGGGCGTGTCAGCGAGAGTGTATAAGAATGGCTTATATGGCTTCTCGTCCATGGCGGAGTACTCCGCTTCCGCAGCGGAGGCTGTCCTGAAGGCGGCAACGGAGAACGCGCTGTTCATGGATAAGCACGTTCCCAAGGGGAAGGGCGCCCTCCCGGTTCTCCAGGCGGGGAATATCGCGCTGAACAAGGCGATTGCGGACACGGAGCAAAAGCATTATATTGATTTCTGCAAGGGGGTGGACGATTATATCGTCAGGACTTACCCCAAGCTTGCCAGCCGTTCTGTCATCATGTCGGCGGATTCCATGGAGAAGCTGCTCTGCACATCGGACGGTTATGACGGGCATACCACATTGCCGCGAAGCTATATTTATCTTTTCCTGAATACGGAATCTGAGGCGGGAGTGCCGCTTGAGCTGTTTAAGGCGGTAGGAGGCTTCGGCAATTTTGAGGATCAGTTTACGGATCCGGCGCTTCTTTTCCCCGAGGTGGATAAGCTGTATGAGACTCTGATGAAAAAGAGGGAAGGAGTCTATGCGGAGGCGGGCTACAAGACCGTTGTGCTGGGCGGCATCCTGTCCGGAATGCTGGCTCACGAGGCGGTAGGGCATACGGTGGAGGCGGATCTTGTGCTGGGCGGCTCTGTGGCGGGACCGAACCTGAATAAGCGCGTGGGTTCCGAGCTGGTCAGTCTTGTGGACTATGCCCACACGGCTTTTGGAAAGCAGGCGCCGCTTCCCATTTATGTGGACGACGAGGGAACCCCGGCGGAGGACGCAGTCCTGATCAAGGACGGTATATTGACAGGCTATATGAACAACCGCGAGAGCGCGGAGGGCTTTGGAGTAAAGCCCCAGGGCAATGCCCGCGCATGGCAGTTCTCGGATGAGCCCCTTATCCGTATGAGAAATACGGCAGTGCTTCCCGGAAAGGACAAATTGGAGGACATCATTGCGTCCGTGGATGACGGCTATTATCTGGTGGACACCAACAACGGCCAGGCGGATCTGACAGGTGAATTTATGTTTGGCGTCTGCATGGGATATGAGATCAAAAAAGGCAGGCTTGCGCGTCCTATCCTGGATACCACGATTTCAGGCGTGGCTTTTGACATGCTGAAGACGGTAGATATGGTATCGGATGAGATGACCTGGTCCAGCTCCGGCTTCTGCGGCAAAAAGCAGCCGATGCCGGTGGGAATGGGCGGTCCTGCACTTCGCTGCAAGGTTATGATAGGAGGGCGTTGATCATTATGGAAGATATCAGAAGCGTAGGCAACAAGATTAATGAGGCGATTCAAAACCGCGGTGTGGATAAGGCGCAGTTCTGGGTGACGCAGAAGGAGACACACGAATTCAATGTGGACGGGGGAGAATTTTCCCTGATGAGGACTCTTTTTGACAATGGGCTTGCCCTTACGGTGTACCATGAAAATAAAAAGGGATCTGTCAGCACCAATAAACTCTCAGACGCGGACATCGAGGCGGCGGTGGAGGGGGCTGTCACGGCAGCGGAGTCTGCCATTGCCGACGAGGCGTATGACATTGCGCCGAATCAGGGGAGCCAGTGTTTTCATGACAATGGCTATGAGCCCGACATAGACCGCCTTTTCCAGCGGACACAGGAGCTGATGGCGGATATCAGGGAGCACCATCCCAAGATCATGGTGATGCAGATGATCGTAACACATGTAAAGACGCACAGCCTTTACCGGAATACCAATGGGACCGAATGCGAGGCTTTCAAGGGGCAGTATTTAATCTCGCTGACGTTTGCAGGGCATGAAGGGGATGTGACCACCTCTTTCTTTGGGGCGGGCGTCATGACGGATAATCTGGATAAGCGTTTTATTGAGCTTGGTTCTCTGGAGTCCCAGCTTAAGGACGCGGAGGCACAGCTTAAGACGATTCCCTTTGAGGGCAAATTCGAGGGCGTGATCGTCCTGACGCCGGACAGCCTGGGCTCACTGCTTGGCAGCATTATAGGCAACTTCGTGTCAGACTCCGTCATTCTGGAAAAGACCAGCCTGTGGCTGAACAAATTAAATGAAAAGGTGGCAGACGAGCGTCTGACGATCTCCATGAATCCGTCGGATCCACGTATTGTGGGAAGGAGCCATGTCACTGCGGACGGATTCCTGGAGGAGGACTATGACCTTATCAGGAACGGCGTGCTGAAATCGTTCCTGCTGTCTCTCTATGTGGCAAACAAATCCGGCTTTGAGCGCGCAAAGAATACGTCTTTCTCGGTTGTCATTGAGGGCGGGACTACGCCCTATGAGGATATCCTGAAGGGGATTAAGAAAGGGCTTATCGTCGGGCGCTTCTCCGGCGGCCAGCCTGGCACGAACGGGGATTTCTCCGGCGTGGCGAAGAACAGTTTCCTCGTGGAAGACGGGAAGATCACCGGCGCGGTGAGCGAGACGATGATCAGCGGAAACCTTGCCGACATGCTGCTGAATCTGGTGGATATCTCCAAAGAGACAGTGGCGGACGGCGGCAGCGTCCTGCCCTACATTGCTTTCGATAAGGTTGTGATTTCCGGCAAGTAGGCTGCGGGCTGCGGCTGCAGTGCAGCACTGACGGTACATGAATTTTACAGTGCAGCAAGCTGAAAGGGCATTTACCGGCTTGCATTGGTATTTGAGTTTTACAGCATCTTAACCGCGGGAATACACCATTCTCGCAACGAAAGACGCCCCCTTGGTCTGGAAGGAATTTTCGACGCGGCAGCGTAAAATTCCTTCCAGACCAAGGGGGGACGCAGAAGTGAAGAGATGTCACAGGAATAAGGAGGATTACGAGTATGATAAGAAAAGCAGTTGCTGTAGTATGGACTTCTGTTTTTATTGCTTATTTTTCATATATAAGAACTGGCCGGTTTAGTGTGATTGAGCTGCTGCTCACAGCCGGCATCTGCACCTTGATGGCAGTGCCTGGGGGGGGGCAGGCTTCGGAAAAGGTTTCGTCCCTTTGCGTGGGATGATAAAATCTCAGGCTTTTTGTATGGTGTCGTATCAGACAAAGCTCTTTTAATTCATTCTTGGATCATTATTTTTCTCTGCTGGCTTCCTGCATGGCTGGCTTTTTTCCCCGGTACCTTTGGATATGACTCTCCTATTCAGGTTTCCATGTTTATGGGAGATACGGAACTTACATTGGCGAATCCCCTGCTCCATACATTGATTTTGGGCGGGATCATCAGTTTAGGCAAGGCTCTGTTTGGCAGCTATCAGGCGGGTTTTGCACTTTTTATTGCCGTGCAGCTTTTGCTGGCCTCAAACTGCATGGCTCAAATGGTTTTGTTTTTGAAAAAAAGGCGTGTGCCGCTGGTTGTGATCCTGGCAGGCCTGATCTGGACTGTAAGCTATCCTGTGATACAGACCTTGAACCTGAATTCTACAAAGGATATTCTCTGCGGTATTTTTCTGGCATATTTCACCATGGCTTTTTGGGACCTGATAGAATATGGGGAGGAACAGAAGCCTTGGAAATATGTTAAGACCTTCATTTTAGGCCTGCTTGCCTGCCTTATGAGAAACGCGCTTATCTTTTTGTTTATTATTTTGCTGCTTGCAAGTCTGCTTTTCCGGCTGAAGGACAGGAAAGTATACTTGATGCTTCTCTCCACGGTTTTGCTGGTGGAGGGCTTTTCTCTGGTATGCGGCAGCGTGCTGCGGATTCCCAAGGCAGATTTTAAGGAAAATCTCAGTATTCCCATTCAGCAGACTGCAACAGTTGCATTTATGCATCTTAGCGGGTGGGAAGTTCTTGCCGACGAAGAGGACATGGCGATTCTGGATGAGCTTTATACAGACATGGAATCCTTAATGTGGAATTACAGTGGAAATGTGGCGGACTATCCAAAGCTAATGTTCAGATCGGATGTTTTTAAAAGTGATCCCCTGCGGTATCTGTCCCTTTATTTTAAGCTGGGGTTTCAGAATCCCAGGACTTATTATGATGCTTTTTTGAACATGATTCGGTTTTACTGGAACATGAGTGAATCAGAATTCCGCTTCATGGCTTTTGAATACAGCTTTCAGCAGCTGAATCATTGGGGGATAAAACGGCAGTTCGTTCCCGCCCTGGACAGATATAATACCTACTTGGTGGAGGCAACGGCATTTGAAAGTTTTGCTTTCTGGAGGGAACCGGGGCTCTGTATCTGGCTTTTGGCAATACTGCTTGGACTTATGATCGCCCGAAAAGACCGAATGGGGCAGCTGGGGGTCCTGCCTGTTCTTGGCTATTTTGTGGGTATACTCCTGGGACCTATTGCGCTGCTGCGCTATCTTTATCCAATGATGCTGACAATGCCGCTTCTGTTTGGAGTGTTATTTAGAAGAGATATATCAGACAGGGGGAGTATGCCTAATGGGTGAGGTAAGAGGAAAGTCAGGGCTCAGAAGCGGGTTGGCAGGGGTATTCCGTAATTGGATGGGAGCAGCAGAATATATCAGGACCAACACGATCATGGCAGGCAGTGTTGCCTTTTTGCTGCTTTTGTTTTATGGGAAGCAGGCGTTTACAAATTATTATTACGTTGATAAAGAGGCACTGGTCAACAATCCAGGCAGCTTTTACAACTGGCAGGAGATAGGGCGTTTCGGGCTGATCCTTATCAAAAAAATATTGAACCTGTCATGGTACAACCCATATTTCCACGGCGTACTTCTGTTGCTTGCCTTATGGCTGACGGCAATGGCGGCGGGATATTTATTCCATATGATTGACTCGCGGTTAAATCCGTTGTTTGCGGGCATTTGCGGCTTGATCTTTCTGGTGCATCCTGTCTATGCAGAGCAGTTTTTGTTTCAGTTCCAGGCGTTTGAGGTGGTGCTGGCAATTTTTTTGCTGATCGTGTCGGATTGGTATCTGGTGCAGGCATACCGTCAAAAAGACAAAATTGCGTTTCTGGCAGCCCTTCCGCCTGCGCTGATAGCCTTTGGCGTGTATCAGAGCATGGTTGCAGTGCAGTTATGTCTATATTTTGGTATATTTTTAATGTCGGTCTATGCTCAGGAAGAAGGGATCAGAGAGTCGCTGAGATATGCCGGAAGCGCTGCGCTGCATTTTATAATTGTGTTTTTTACATATGTTATAATTGTCCGCCTCTTTTTTTCCGGCAGCGATTATCTGGCAGGACAGGTTATGTGGAAGATTGGAAATATCAGGGGGATCATACATTTTGTCCGGGAGTATTTTATCTATTTATTAACCGTAAACGATATGTATTATACAAGGGTTTATGGTATATGTGCCATTACGGCGTTGATTGCCCTGGCAGTCCTTTTTTTGAAGCAAAAGTGGCGGGCGCTGATATATCTCGTAGGAACGGCGGGAGTCTTGTTTTCGCCATTGTTCCTTGCGATCTGTGTTGGGACTGCGACGCCAGTGAGAGCTCAGATGATGCTTCCACTGGCATCAGGGCTGATGTGGATGTTTGGATCCCATGTCCTCTGCAGAGAGGCGGGTAGAGGCAGGGGAAAAGTTATCCGTAGGGTTTTGGCATTCGTTGGGGGGATGCTGATATTTATCAACGCATCATCTCTGATGCGGCTGTTTTACACAAGGGATATAATCGGGGAAGCGGATAATATGACTGCGCTCATGATGATTGACGAGCTCAGGGAGATTCCCGCGGCATATGAGGGGAAACCGCTGATCTTTATAGGGCATGGGAGGGGCTCTGTCAACCCGGCATGTTTTTCCCCGGATGAAACCATGACATATGTGACTATGTCTGCCTTTGAGATAGATTATGAAGTGGAGCCGAGATATTATTTTTCGTCATACAGGATTCTTGAGTATCTGAAGACGCTGGGCTTTGGGCAGTTTCAGGGTCCGTCAGATGAAATGATGCCAGCTGCATATGGGGACTGCCAGGATATGCCCATATGGCCGCTGGCAGGTTCGATCAAAGAATTTGAGGAATATATCATTATAAAGCTGGGTGACTGATGGGACGATTGTATATATGCATCTGCTGGATTTCGGGATCTGTAACTTTCGGGCTGCCACAAATCATGGATGATCTGACATTTTGATGTACGAGGATAGAGGGACTGCCAGTTATCTTTGTATAGGAGCTTTCTGTTATTTTTATCAAGGCGGCAACCACAGCCATTGCTCTTTGGCTGTTTCAAGAAAATTTTTGGCTGCAGGATCATTGCTGTTGTGGTTTCTATCGCCTATGTTACCGCGGGGGACAGGATTATGAATATATTCCCGTGTCGCCGCGGGACCGTTTGGCGGAGCATTTCCGCATTAGATGGATACTGGCACAGGTACAATTCTCCTGGAGATATCTCAGTATTGCAATTTTGTTTCTGGCAATGCTTTTGGGAAGTATTCTTAAATTCAAATTCCTGCCTGAAATCTGGGAGAGGGAGAAGATAAGCCGCCTGTGCCAACTGAAAAAAGTTGTTGAAAAAAGTAAAAAAAGGTATTGACATATGAATGGTAAGTGTGATATTATACTTTTCGCCGCGTTGATGAAGGCAAACAGGAAAACAACTTCCAAAGAAAAGCTTCAAAAATGCAGCAAAAAAAATTAAAAAAACCTGTTGACAAACCCGGAAAGTTATGGTAATCTAA
>CAOKQK010000028.1 GCA_948470905.1 uncultured Lachnospiraceae bacterium
AAGCCAGGGCTAATGTTATAAATTTTTCGGGACATTTTCAAAAATGCTTGACAGATGGTCTGCTGCATTTGCCTATATTGAGTTTACTCGTATATAGGCAAGCAGGGCAGACTGTCAGGGGATTTGGAATATAAGCATAGGATAGTAAGAATAAACCGTACCAGAAGGTATGCCTGGAGGCATAATGATTAGAAATCGGATACACAATTTTTGCGTAAACAGACATCCCGGTATATCGGCCCGGTATCATAAGCTGCATGATGGCTCAAGAGGGGCAGTGAAGCTCCTTTCCTGGATCTATCTGTTGTGGCTGAATTTTGCGTTTTACATCCTGCATTTCCGCTTCCTGGGACGGGTGCCGGAAATGGAAGCATACGAGAGCAAACGGTTGAATTGTGCGCGGAGTGAATCGGAGGAATATTTACGGAAGACTCCGCAGCTGAGCGTGGAACAGTATGTGGAGAAGCTGTCGGCATATGATGTGGTTTCCTTTGATATATTTGAGACATTGATCTTCAGGCCGTTATCCCTGCCCGCCGATGTGTTTTATATGGTTGGGAATGAACTTGGTATCATGGATTTCAAAAATATCCGTGCATGGGCGGAATGGGATGCCAGGGTGAAGTACAATGCCAGGGAGGGCAATATGGAGGTCAGTCTTTCCGATATATGGGATAACCTTCAGATGGTATTTTTGCAGAGATCCTGAAAGAGGACGGTGTCTGATGCTTGTTATTTTGGATGCTTTATGCTATAATGTCCAAAAAGCGGCGGACAGGTGCCAAAAAATGGAGAACAGCGCATAAAAACGGGTACTGCGAAAAGGCGGGGCACGGCGCAGGAGGCGGAGTGTTATGAAAAGCAGAGCACAGCGCAGGACACAAGGCGCCGCGGTATAAAGGAGAAAAGCATGCGAACTTATCTGGTGACAGGCGGGGCCGGCTTTATCGGCTCAAATTATATTCATTACATGTTCAGGAAATACGGGGATGAGATCCGTATCATCAACGTGGACGCCCTGACCTATGCGGGTAATCTGGAAAATTTGAAGGATATTGAGGACAGGACAAACTATACCTTTGTGAAGGCGGATATCTGCGACAAGGAGGCGATATCCAGGGTTTTTGCGGAGAATGATATCGACAGGGTTGTCCACTTTGCGGCGGAGAGCCATGTGGACAGGAGCATCCTCAATCCGGAGGTCTTTGTGCAGACCAATGTGCTGGGGACGGCAGTCATGCTGAACTGCGCGAAGGCGGCCTGGGAGCTTCCGGACGGCAACTTTAAAGAGGGTAAGAAGTTCCTTCATGTGTCCACGGACGAGGTGTATGGCTCCCTTCCGGAGGACGAGAACGCCTTCTTTTATGAGACTACGCCCTATGCCCCGCACAGCCCTTATTCTGCAAGTAAGGCAAGCTCGGATATGCTGGTGAAGTCCTATATGGACACCTATCATTTCCCGGCGAATATTACCAATTGTTCCAACAATTACGGGCCTTATCAGTTCCCGGAGAAGTTTATCCCCCTGGTCATCAACAATGCGCTTCAGGGCAGGGACCTGCCGGTGTACGGCGACGGGAAGAATGTCCGTGACTGGCTCTTTGTGGAGGATCATGCCAAGGCTATCGACATGGTGCAGGAGCAGGGCAGGCTGTTCGAGACTTATAATATCGGCGGTCACAATGAGAAGCAGAATATTGAGATCATCCATATCATAATCGAGACGCTGCAGGAGATGCTGTCTGAGGACGATCCGAGGAAGGCGCTTGTGACGACGGATCTGATCACTTATGTGGAGGACCGGAAAGGGCATGACCGCAGGTATGCCATCGCTCCCGACAAGATCAGGAAGGAGATTGGCTGGTATCCGGAGACAAACTTCAAGGAGGGCATCCGCAAGACCATCGTCTGGTTCTTCGAGCATGAGGACTGGATGAGGAATGTCACCAGCGGGGATTATGAGAAGTACTATGCCGAGATGTATAAAAAGTAAAAAAGAGCTGACAAATGGGGACGACGATGAGCCGTTCCCATTCGGTGTGTTATCTGACAGAGGGATTTCCGACAGAAAATTATCTGGGATGGAATTTCCCAAAAGGATTATTAACATGAAAGGGATTTTGATATGAAGGGAATTATATTGGCAGGCGGTTCCGGCACAAGGCTTTATCCTTTGACCAGGGCTATCTCCAAGCAGATCATGCCGGTTTATGACAAACCGATGATATATTATCCGCTTTCCACCTTGATGCTGGCGGGGATCCGGGAGGTGCTGATCATTTCCACGCCCAGGGATCTGCCTGTATTCCAGGAGCTTCTGGGAGACGGAACCCAGCTGGGCATGGAATTTTCCTATGAGGTGCAGGAGCAGCCAAGGGGGCTTGCGGACGCTTTTATCATTGGAGAAAATTTTATCGGGAATGACAGGGTCGCGCTGGTTTTGGGGGATAATATCTTTTATGGCCAGAGCTTTTCCAGGCTGCTCAAGGAGGTTGCCGCCAGGGAAAAAGGCGCCACGATCTTCGGCTATTATGTGCGTGATCCCAAGGAGTACGGCGTGGTGGAATTTGACGAGAACGGCAAGGCGCTCTCCATTGAGGAGAAGCCGGAGAAGCCCAAGAGCAATTATGCGGTTCCGGGCCTGTATTTTTATGATAATGAGGTGGTGGAGATCGCAAAGAATGTAAAGCCTTCCGCCAGGGGTGAGATTGAGATCACCAGCATCAACAATGAATACCTCAGACGGGGGACGCTGCAGGTGGAGACAATGGGGCGCGGTTTCGCGTGGCTGGACACGGGGAATCACGACGCGCTTCTGGACGCTTCGGACTTCGTGGCGGCGTTCCAGAAAAGGCAGGGGCTTTATATTTCCTGCATCGAGGAGATTGCGTACAGAAGAGGGTTCATTGACAGGAATCAGCTTCTGAGCCTGGCGGAGCCTTTGATGAAAACGAATTATGGCAAATATCTGGTAGAGGTAGCAAATGGACTCTAAACTGCGAAGAACAGCGATCCTGTCTTCCCTGGCCGTGATCCTGCTGGTGTCCTTTCTGGTGCTGGGGGCGAATGACGGGAACAGGGGAGGCGGTCCTGCGCCGGGCGGGCGGCCGTCACAGGGGGCGGAGACGCCGTCTGCGGGAAGTGGCGGCGTAAACGGGCAGATCAACGGACAGATCGGAAATGACCTGTCTGCTTTCCTGCGGGATGATTCTTTTTTTGATCCGGAGAAGGATCCTGTCCTGGAATCCATCAAGGACAAGATCAACCGCCTGTCCCTGGTGGTGACGTCTGTGGAGAAGGATCTTCGCATCCAGGTTGTGGGCAGGGACGGAAAGCCGGTGGCTGGGAAGGAATTCCTGGTAGAGCTGGGAGACATGGGGCAGTATGAGGATCTGGATCAGGATGGTATCATCTATATCGAAGGTCTTGCGGCGGGAGAATACCTTGTGAAGCTGAAGCCCGTGGAGGGATTCCGGGTGCCGGAAAACGGGATCAAGGTCCGGGTGAAGGACAAGGTGGAGTATCTTCCCATAGAGGACATTGAACTGCTGATCAGGGCAGAGGCGGATGTGGATGCAGAGAGGGAAGATGCCGCTGTAAAAGATGCGCTCACTGACGGGGATGAGACGGAGATAAGGAGCCTGCAGAAGGTATCAGGAGCCAGGACCGGAATTGATGTCTCCGGGAAGAACGGTGAGATTGACTGGAAGAAAGTGGGCGATGCGGGGGTGGAATTTGCCATTATCCGCGCAGGATATCGGGGCGCGGTGACAGGAAGCCTGGTGGAGGACCCTTTTTTCGAGGAAAATATGAAGGGCGCCGCCGCCAATGGCATATCGGTGGGTGTCTACTTTTCCACCCAGGCGGTGAACGAGGTGGAGGCTGTGGAGGAGGCATCCGCGGTGCTGCGGCTTATCCGGGACTATGAGCTTGATTTTCCGGTCTTTTTAGACACGGAGGGTGTAGGCATAGATGGCAGGGCGGATGCGCTGGACGCGGAGACAAGGGCTATGGTGTGCGAGGCGTTCTGCAGGACAGTGGAAAGCGGAGGCTATGACGCGGGGGTTTACGGCAGCAGGCATTGGTTTGGCGAGCGTCTGAAAATGGACGGGCTACAGGACTATCATATCTGGCTGGCGGAATATCGCAGCATTCCCCGGTACGAGGGCTATTACCATATGTGGCAGTACACTTCCAAGGCAGCGGTGGACGGTATTTCCGGAAATGTAAACATGAATGTGAGCTACATGGAGTGAGGGGCTTGCCTGGTGTGCTGCAGGATTGACGTCCTGTCAGCCAGCTGAGGGGGCGTTCCGCGGGCAATGAGCCGGAGCCGGTAAGATTTTGGCCAGTGCAGCGGGGTTGTTGACTGAAAATACGATGGGATGAAAGAAAGGTGTGGATATTATTATGGGCAAGATTACAGTTGAGACATGTGAGATCGAGGGCCTGAAGGTCATTACGCCGACGGTGTTCGGGGATGCCAGGGGTTATTTTTATGAGGTTTATCAGTATGAGGATTACAAGGCGGCGGGAATCCCGCAGGTCTTTGTCCAGGATAATCAGTCGGCGTCCAGAAAGGGAGTGCTGAGGGGGCTGCATTTTCAGAAGCAGTTTCCCCAGGACAAGCTTGTGCGGGTGATACGGGGAGAGGTCTTTGACGTGGCGGTAGATCTGCGGGAAGGCTCCGAAACCTATGGGAAATGGTTCGGCGTGCTATTGTCTGAGGAGAATAAGAAGCAGTTTTTTGTGCCGAAGAACTTTGCCCATGGATTTCTTGTGCTGTCTGATTACGCGGAGTTTTGTTATAAAGTGACAGATTATTATCATCCCAACGATGAGGGCGGGATCATTTACAACGACCCTGCTATCGGTATCCAGTGGCCTGTCCCGGAGGGGATGGAGCTGATCCTGTCCGAGCGGGATACCAGGTGGGGCGGGATTGAGAGCGTAAGGCAGCAGTAAGGAGCAGCGTGGGAGATGAAGATTAGCAAGAAGCTCAGCATTACCATATTCTCGCTGGTTGGGCTGGCGATGGCAGTCATTATCATAGTGCATCAGAATCACGGTCCCAGCGCTGATCCCGCGCAGGAGTTGGTCAAGAAGATCATTTCCTGCGCGGTGATCCTGGGGGCATGTATCGGTTTTGCGGTGTGGTATGACAAGTTTATCACACTTCCGGCGGAGCTGCTGCAGAGCAGGCACCTGATCTGGAAGCTGGCAAAAAACGACTTTAAGAAACGGTATGCAGGCTCTTATATGGGTGCTGTGTGGGCGCTGGTGCAGCCGGTGGTGACGGTGCTCATGTACTATGTGGTCTTTGAAAAGGTCATGGGCAATCCCGGGCGGGGGGATGACAGCGTGCCGTTTGTACTGTTCCTCACGGCGGGGCTGGTTCCATGGTTTTATTTCACGGAGGCGCTGAACAGCGGGACCAACGCTCTTTTGGAGTACAATTATCTTGTGAAGAAGGTGGTCTTCAAGATCAGCGTGCTGCCTATCATCAAGATTATTGCCGCCACCTTTATCCATGTCTTTTTTGTGTTCGTGCTGCTGATTGTAGCCGCCTGTTACGGTTATTTTCCCACATTGTATACGTTGCAGATCGTGTATTACAGTATCTGCCTCTTTGTATTTGTGCTGGCGCTGTGCTACAGTACCTGCGCTGTTGTGATCTTTTTCAGGGATTTGGTGCAGATTATCAATATCGTGCTGCAGATCGGCATGTGGGCGACTCCGATCCTGTGGAATATGGACGGTCTGGGACCTGTGTGGGTGACGATACTTAAGCTCAATCCGCTGGTGTATATTGTAAACGGTTACAGAGATGCGGTTTATGGGCAGCGGTGGTTCTGGCAGGATTTTTTCTCCATGATGTATTTTTGGATCGTGACGGTGGTACTCTTTGGATTGGGAGCTGCTGTCTTTAAAAGGTTGAAGGTGCATTTTGCGGATGTGCTTTGACGGTTGAGACGGATATACGGCGGAAAGCCCGCAGGGCAGTTGAGAATGCTTTGGATTCAGAAAGGTAAATGCGCAAAACCGCAGGCGGAATCTAATTGCTTCGCAGTGTGGGGCCTGCGCAAAAGGAAACGACATAAGCCGTTTCCCATAAATATATGGATGAGGTACAAAATAAGGTGCAGGGATCAGGTACAGCGGCGAAAAACATGTCAGTAGAAACAATATCAATGCAGGAAACACCGGAAAAAACGCAGTCGGAACGATTGCCGGTGATCCAGATCAAGGATCTGGTAAAGATATACAAGCTGTATGATAAGCCCAAGGACCGTATGAAGGAGGCTCTGGGCTTTGGGAAGAAGCAGGTGCATAAGCAGCACTATGCCCTGAAGGGTATCAATATGGATATCTATAAGGGAGAGACGGTGGGTATTATCGGCACCAACGGCTCTGGAAAGTCTACGATCCTGAAAATTATAACGGGTGTTTTGAATCCCACAAGCGGGCAGGTGACGGTGAACGGGCGTATTTCCGCCCTGCTGGAGCTGGGCGCAGGCTTCAACATGGAGTACAACGGGATTGAGAATGTGTATCTGAACGGTACCATGATGGGCTTTTCGGAGAAGGAGATTGACGGGAAGCTACCGGAGATCCTGGAATTTGCGGATATTGGGGATTATATCTATCAGCCCGTCAGGACTTATTCCAGCGGCATGTTCGTGCGGCTTGCCTTTGCTGTGGCGATCAATATTGAGCCGGAGATCCTGATCGTGGACGAGGCTCTTTCTGTGGGCGACGTATTTTTCCAGGCAAAATGTTATCATAAATTTGAAGAATTTAAGGAGATGGGCAAGACCATCGTCTTTGTCAGTCATGATTTAAGCAGCATCAGCAAGTACTGTGACAGGGTGGTGCTGTTGAATCAGGGCGCTCTTTTGGGGGAAGGCTCGCCCAAGGAGATGATAGATGCATATAAGCGTGTGCTGGTAGGGCAGTATGAGCTTCCGGAGTCCCAGCAGGGGGAGAGCCTGCTGGAGGATCCGGAGGTAAGGCATGCTGCCAAGGGAGCCGCGGCGGAGCTGTCGGATGCAGGAGCGGGTTCCGGTACGCCGGGGGCGGGCTCGCCGGGAACGGGAGCGGGCTCGCCGGAAGCGGGAACAACTTCCGGTACGACAGGTACGGGCTCGCCGGGAACGGGAGCAGCTTCCGGTATGACAGGTGCGGGCTCGCCGGAAGCGGGAACAACTTCCGGTATGACAGGTGCGGGTTCGCCGGATGCGGGAGCAGCTTCCGGTACGACAGGGGCAGGCTCGCCGGAAACGGGAACAGCTCCTGGTATAACAGGTACGGGCTCGCCGGATGCGGGAAAGGCTTCGGGAGCGGCTGGTGCTGTGGGATCCGGGCAGGGGAGGGAAACTGCGGAAAAGAGGCAGGGGCACCAAATGGGTGTCAACCCCAAACTTTTGGAGTATGGGACGAAGCAGGCAGAGATCCTGGAATTTTACCTGACAGATGACAGAGGGGTGCGCACCACGGCGGTGCTGAAGGGCAGCGAGTTTACGGTACACATGAGGGTGCGGTTTTATGATCATATTCCGGCGCCTATCTTTGCTTTTACCATTAAAAATGTCATTGGGACAGAGATCACCGGGACGAATACCATGCTGGAAAAGGCTTTTCTGGAGAGCGCGGAGCCGGGGCAGGTAAAGAATATCACGTTTGCCCAGAGGATGAACCTGCAGGGCGGGGAATATCTGATCTCCTTTGGGGTGACGGGATATAACGGGGATGCCTTTGAGGTGTATCACAGGCTATATGACGCTTTGAGCATCACAGTAGTCTCGGACAAGAATACGGTGGGCTATTACGACATGGAGTCCACGGTCAAAGTGACGGACGGTTAGGGAAACGCTGATTAAAGCGTTTCCCGCGCCGGATTTTCGCTGCGAAGCAGCAGATTCCGTTGCAAATCCGTGAGCATCCGCCGGAGGCTCTGAGGACACCGCCGGTTGTGGTAGAAGTGAAGAATGGTACTGGAATGGGAGGATGAGGATGATTGAGGAGATCGGGAAGGTAAAACTGGATTACAGCAGGTATCCGGGGGAGGATTTTTACTGTGACGGTGCGGTGGAGGATGAACTTCTGGATATTGTGAAGACTTTGCCTCCGGAGGAATATGTGAAGGTAGTGGAGGAGCGGAATAATTGGCCGATCTTGTACCATCTTTCGCCCCTGAGACAGAACATCATCGAATGGATTCCCATGAGGAAGGACGCGAAGGTGCTGGAGGTTGGCAGCGGCTGCGGCGCCGTTACGGGGGCGCTGGCAGGCAAGGCGGGGAGCGTCACCTGTGTGGATCTTTCCAAAAAGCGCAGCCAGATCAATGCGTACCGCAACAGGCAGTGTGACAATATTACAATCCATGTGGGCAATTTCAAGGACATTGAGCCGGAACTTCCCCGAGATTTTGATTTTATCTTTCTCATAGGGGTGTTTGAGTATGGGCAGAGCTATATAGGCGGGAACACGCCCTATCATGATTTCCTGAAGATACTCCTGCCTCACCTTGCGCCGGGCGGAAGGCTTGTGATAGCCATTGAAAATAAATATGGTCTGAAATATTTTGCAGGCTGCAAGGAGGACCATCTGGGGACTTATTTCTCCGGCATTGAGAATTATGCCGGGGGCGGCGGGGTGCGTACTTTCAGCAGGAACGGGCTGGAGCAGATCTTTGAGAGCTGCGGGGTAGAAAAGTATCAGTTCTATTATCCCTATCCGGACTATAAATTTATGACAACACTTTACAGCGACGCGCGTCAGCCGGGCAGGGGGGAGCTGGTCAATAATGCCCGTAATTTTGACAGGGACAGAATGCAGCTTTTTGACGAGAAGGATGCCTTTGACGGGATTGCGGAGGATGAGCTGTTCTCTGTATTTTCCAATTCCATATTGGCGGTTGTGGGCGACGGTTTTGACACGGAGTTTGTAAGGTATTCCAACGAAAGGGCTCCCCAGTACGCTATCCGCACGGAGATCGGCAGGGACAGCACGGGAGAGAGGGTCGTCAGGAAATATCCCTTCGGCAGCGCTGCCAGAGAGCACGTGTCCGATATGGCGGCTGCATATGAGAAGCTTGCGGAGAGATACCAGGGCGGGAAGCTGGAGATCAACAAGTGCAGGCTGGCGGAGGATGAGAGCGGGATGTACGCCTGCTTTGAGTTTGTGCAGGGGGTACCGCTCACCGAGCTTTTGGATGACTGTCTAAAGAGAGATGACCTGGAGGGCTTTTACGGGTATTTTCAGAGGTATCTGGAATGCATAAGCTATAACGAAAGCTTCCCTTTTGTGGATTATGACCTGATCTTTTCCAATATTCTGGTGGATACCAGCCGGGATAAGTGGACATTGATCGACTATGAGTGGACTGTGGATGTGTCGGGCGATTCCAGAGAGCTTGCCTTCCGGGCTGTTTACTGTTATCTGCTGGAGAATAAAAAGCGGGAGAAGATCCGGCAGGAGGTCATTTTGGACAGGCTTGGCATCAGCGAGGAGGATGCTCAGGTTTATCGTGAAGTGGAGATGAAGTTCCAGAGGGCTGTGACGGGGAACAGGGCAACGCTGGCGCAGATACGTGACAGGATCGGCAACAGCGTCACGGATCTCCAGGAGATGACGGACAGGTATCATGACCTGCTGAAAGTAAACAGGGTGCAGATTTTTGAGGACAGAGGTGAGGGATGCAGTGAGAAAGAGTCCTATTTTGCCTGGGATGCCTTTAAGAGCGAGAAGCTCATAGAGCTGGAGCTCCATGTGGACGGGGAGGTGGAGCTTCTGCGCATCGATCCGGGATTTCTGCCATGTGCGGTGAGGGTGCAGGAGATGACCTTTAACGGGAAAGATATCCTGGAGGACTGGAGCAGTATCTTATCCGCCAACGGCAGGATTATGATGCCTGTGGAACAAAGAAATGGCAGGGGCTGCCCGGTTATTGTGCTGCCTACGGAAGACCCGAATGTGAATGTGGACCTGCGTAGGTTGGAGCGCAGGAAGTCAAATATCCTCTGGGTGCGCATGGAGATGGAGGGGATTATCCTGCCTATGGCGCAGAGCCTGGCGGATTTTGCGGAAGCATATGAAGACAGATGCAGACAGTATGAAGAAATAAAGCAGGAATGTGCGGACAGGGAAGCGCAGATTGCGGAGCTGACGGCACAGGCTGCAGATCTGGAGGCAAAGCGGGATGAACTGGACTGGAAGCTGAACCGCATTGTGACGAATCCTCTCTGGAAGCTGAGCAAGCCGGCGAGAAGCTGTTTCCACTGGGCGTCCAGGCAGAAGAACAGACTGAAAAACTGCGGTGGCCCAAGGGGAGTGCTGCATAAGATTGGATACAAAAAGAGAGAGCGGGAGGCAATGAAGCAGTTTGGGACGGCAAGCTTTCCCTCTCAGGAGCAGGCGGCTGCGGAAGCGTCGGCGACCTTTCCATACATGCCGAAGGTCAGCATCCTGGTCCCTCTGTGGAATAATCAGCGGGAATTTCAGATTGAGATGCTGGATTCCGTGATGAACCAGACTTATCAGAACTGGGAGCTGTGCCTGGCGGACGGCTCGGACGGGGAACATGGCTATATTGGGGACATCTGTGAGGAATATGCGGCAAGATCGGGCGGCAGGATCGTGTACAGGAAGCTGGAGAAAAACGACGGCATCTCCGGGAATACCAACGCCTGCCTGCAGATGGCGACAGGAGAGTACATCGGGCTTCTGGACCAGGATGACATCCTGCATCCCAGCGTGCTGTACGAGTATGTGAAGGCAATCAACCAGCAGGGTGCGGACTATCTCTATTGTGATGAGACTACCTTTAAGAGCGGCAATATCAACCATATGCTTACCATGCATTTTAAGCCTGACTATGCTCCGGACAATCTGCGCGCGAACAATTATATCTGCCATTTCAGCGTTTTTAAGAAAGATCTGCTGGACGGAAACGAGCTGTTTCGGACCAAATATGACGGCAGCCAGGATCATGACATGATTCTTCGTCTGACGGACAACGCAAAGAAGGTGGTCCATGTGCCAAGGCTGATGTATTACTGGCGGAGCCACGCGGGCAGCACCGCAGCCAGCATCGAGGCGAAGCCCTATGCCATCCAGGCGGCAAAGGAGGCTGTGTCGGAGCATCTGCGCAAGAATGGTTTCGGCAATTTCCGGATTGAGAGCACCAGGGCATTTGAGACGATTTTCCGCATCCGGTATCAGGTGATGGGCATGCCGAGAATATCAATCATCATTGCCAACCGGGATCATATGGAGGATCTGGAGCGCTGTATTTCTTCTATATTGAATAAGTCCACTTATGGTAATTATGAGATCATCATTGTGGAAAACAACAGCACCACGCAGGAAATCCGGGACAGCTACGGCAGGCTGCTGGGTTGTGCCTATGATCCGGATCAGGTGCAGCACAGCCCGGATGGCAGGATTACCATAGTCACTTATAAGGGTGAGTTCAATTATTCCGCAGTAAACAATCTGGGGGTGCAGTATGCCACCGGGGAATATATCCTGCTTTTGAATAACGACACATCTGTCATAACAGTCAATTGGATGGAGGAGCTTCTCATGTACGCCCAGCGTGAGGACGTGGGCGCAGTGGGGGCGAAGCTTTATTATGAGGACAGGACTATCCAGCACGCGGGGGTGGTCATTGGGCTGGGCGCCCACAGGACGGCAGGGCACACCCATTACAAGCAGCCCAGACAGAACCTGGGCTATATGGGAAGGCTTTGTTATGCGCAGAATGTAACCGCTGTCACCGGGGCGTGCCTTCTGGTGAAAAAGGAACTGTACATGGCGGTGGGGGGGCTTGACGAGGGCTTTGCCATCTCGTTAAACGATGTGGATTTCTGCCTGAAGCTTCGGGAGAGGGGATATTTGAACGTGTTTACGCCCTTTGCGGAGCTGTATCACTATGAGTCAGTCTCACGGGGGTTGGACGACAGCGGCGAGAAAGCGGAGCGCTATAATAAGGAGTCCGAGAAATTCCGGGAGAAATGGAAAAAGGTGCTGGAGGCGGGAGATCCCTATTACAATCCCAATTTTTCCCTGGACAGGAGCGATTATTCGCTTAAGATAAAGGGTTGATCCAGGGTGGAAAAATGCACAAAATTAAGTGGAATAATCTGGAAAAGTATGTTAAAATAGTAATATCAAGCGCAGGCGCAGCGCGCGATGGGAACGGTGAAGACAGCTGCGCAGAAATGAGGGAAAGAAAATGAGTTTTATGGACGAGTTTCATTTCTGGCTGGAGGACGATTACTTTGACCAGAGCACAAAAGACGAGCTTCTTGCCATCCGCAATGAACAGGGTGAGATTGAGGAGCGCTTTTACAAGGAGTTGGAGTTCGGCACCGGCGGACTTCGCGGTATCATCGGTGCGGGCACGAACCGCATGAACATATATACGGTCCGAAAAGCCACCCAGGGGCTTGCAAACTTTATCCTGAAGCAGGGAACCCAGGAGAAGGGGGTTGCCATTGCCTATGATTCCAGGAATATGTCCCCGGAATTTGCGGACGAGGCGGCGCTCTGCCTTGCGGCAAACGGCATCAAGGCTTATGTGTTTGAATCGCTGCGCCCTACGCCGGAGCTTTCGTTTGCGCTCCGCACGCTGGGCTGTACCGCGGGTATTGTGGTGACGGCGAGCCACAATCCGCCCGAGTACAACGGCTATAAGGTATACTGGGAGGACGGCGCCCAGGTGACGGCGCCCAAGGATAAGCAGATCATAGAGGAAGTCCAGAGCATCAAGGACTACCATACCGTAAAGACCATGTCCAAAGAGGATGCACAGGCTAAGGATCTGTATCAGGTCATCGGCAAAGAGATAGATGACAAGTACATGGCTGAGCTGAAGAAGCAGATCATCCACCCTGATGTGATCGCGGAGGTCGCGGATGACTTAAAAATCGTGTACACACCTCTCTGCGGGACCGGAAATGTTCCCGTGAGACGGATCCTGTCAGAGCTTGGTTTCAAGCATGTGTACGTGGTTCCCGAGCAGGAAAATCCCGATCCCAGGTTTACCACATTGGATTATCCCAACCCGGAGGATCCCAAGGCGTTTACTTATGCCCTGCGCCTGGCGAAAGAGAAGGACGCGGATATTGTCCTTGCCACCGACCCGGATGCAGACCGTCTCGGCGTGTACGCAAAGGATACGGCGACCGGGGAGTATGTGTCCTTTACCGGCAATATGTCCGGCATGCTGATTGCGGAGTACATCTTAAGGGAGAGGACAGCCACAGGCACAATGCCTGCAAACCCTGCTCTGGTGACGACGATTGTTACCACCAATATGACACGCCCCATCACGGCGGCTTACAATGTAAAGCTCATTGAAGTGCTCACGGGCTTTAAATTCATTGGCGAGCAGATCAAGCTCTTTGAGCAGACCGGCAGCAACAATTATGTGTTTGGCCTGGAGGAGAGCTACGGCTGTCTGGCAGGCACCCATGCCAGGGACAAGGATGCGATTGTAGCCGTGATGTGTCTCTGCGAGGTGGCTTCCTACTGCAAGAAGCACGGCAAGACCCTGTGGGATATGATGCTTGAAACTTACGAGAAATACGGCTACTTTAAGGAGTCCCAGTACACCATCACCCTCAAGGGGATCGACGGCTCCAGGCAGATTGCGGCAATCATGGATAAGCTCCGCCAGAACCCGCCCAAGGCATTCGGTGAGCGCAGGGTTCTGAAGTTCAGGGATTATCAGACCGACCGTATCCTGGATATGGCTACCGGAGAGGAGACAAAGACGGGACTGCCCGGGAGCAATGTGCTGTACTTTGAACTTCCCGACGATGAGTGGTGCTGCGCGCGCCCCTCCGGCACCGAGCCAAAGATCAAGTTCTACATGGGCGTAAAGGGCACAAGCCTTGAGGATGCGCAGGCGAGGCTGGAGCAGCTGACGGAAGATGTGAAGGCTGTGCTGTAAAATGCCTGCCCGGCCCTGTATAGTTGTGCGGAACGATCAAAGACCTCGCAGCAGGCTGCGGGGTCTTTGAACCCTGCGGCTTTTGCCAAGACCCCAAGCCAGAGAATCCTGCTTCTCTGGCTTGGGGCACATTGCCTGCTGGAATCAAAAGATGGAAAGTCTGTTCCCTGCCTGGATGAAAAGAATGCTGCAATCCAGGCAGGGAATCCTATTGCGAGAGATGTATTGCGAGAGATGTATTGCGAGAGATGAGTTGCTAGGGATGAGTTGCAAGGGATGTATGCAAGGGGGAAACCTTCACATGGGTAAGATCAATATTGCAAACCTGAAAAAAACAGCATATTATTTAAGGCGGAACGGATTAAAACGTACTCTGGACGCGGTCAGGGAGAGATTTGACGGCAGCGTGCAGCCTCCGTACACTTATGTGCCGCCCACAAGACAGGAGCTTGCGGGGCAAAGGGAGAAGGCAGAGCAGGAGGGCTTCACCGTGTCCTTCAGCATTGTGGTTCCCACATATCGGACGCCGGAGCGGTATCTTCGGGAGATGATAGGCTCGGTTTGCGCCCAGAGCTATCCAAACTGGGAACTGATCATAGCGGATGCCACGGAAGGAGGGGAAGTCCGGGAGGTGGTGGAGTCGCTCTGCAGGCAGGAAGACAGAATCCGGTATATCCGTCTTCCCGGCAACGGCGGCATCCCGGCAAACACCAACGCGGGCATTCTCCAGGCAGGGAAGGCGTATACGGGGCTGCTGGATCATGATGATCTCCTGGAGGGAAATGCCCTGTATGAAATGGCGGCTGTGATCGAAGGGGCGAAAAGGGATGGAAGGCAGCTTCAAATGCTCTATTCCGATGAGGATAAATGCGACGGGGATGGAAGGGCATATTTTGAGCCGAACTTTAAGGAGGACTTTAACCTGGATCTGCTCCTGACAAATAATTACATTTGTCATTTTATGGTGATGGAGACAGGGCTGATCAAGGAGCTTCTGCTGCGGGGGGAGTACAACGGTGCTCAGGATTTTGACCTTGTGCTGCGGGCGGCGGACAGGCTTTTTGGCAGGGAGGAATACATAGCGCATATTCCCAAGGTGCTCTATCACTGGCGCTGTCACAGCCTCTCCACGGCGGAGAATCCCCAAAGCAAGCTGTATGCCTATGAGGCGGGACGGCGGGCAGTACAGGACTTTCTGGACAGAAGGAAGTGGCGCGCCAGAGTCTTTGACACATCCCATCTGGGATTTTATGCGGTGAAATATGAGGATAACCCTCTGAAAATAAGGCAGGACCTGGGCGCGGTGGGGGGGAGGCTTTTGCATAAGGGAAAAACTGTCAGCGGCAGGCTCTCGGAAACGGGGGATATTTTTTATGAGGGGCTTTCTGTGAATTACAGCGGTTATCTACACCGTGCCGTCCTGGCCCAGGACGCGGAGGCACTGGATATCCGCAATCTGGAGGTGGCGCCGTCCTGGCGGGAGAGCTTTGAGCGGATTGTGGGAGTGCCCTATGCCACCCTGCCCGGCTCGGAGGTCTTCGATGCCTCCACCCTGCCGGAGGGTACGGACTATATTGCGCTCAGCCTCAGAGTGTGCCGTGAGCTTAGACGCCAGGGGCTCAGGCTTTTGTACCTCCCGGAGAGAAGTTTGGAAGTATAGAGGACAGATCAAAACGGATAAAAAGCAGAAAAATGGAAAATCAGATAAACAGACAGGCAGGCTATTCTAAGGATAACAAAACCACCGTCCAGGCGGACCGCACAAAGAGCGGCTGTCTGGAAAAAATAACGGTTGTTATACCAAATTACAACGGCATAAAATTCATAGGCGGATGTCTGGAGTCCCTGTTTGGGCAGGACCCTGACACGCCGGAGTATCGCGTGATCATGGTGGACAACGGCTCTGAGGACGGGAGCAGGGAGCTGGTAGAAGAAAAGTTTCCCCAGGTGGAGGTGATCGCCCTGCCGGAAAATACCGGCTTCAGCCATGCGGTGAACCGGGGCATCCTTGCCGCCGGGGCTCCCTATGTGATCCTTCTGAATAACGATACGAAAGTGGCGCCTTCCTTTATTAAGGCGCTTTACGACGCCATGGAGGAGAGGGGAAGGAAGGCATTTTCCGTAAGCGCCAAAATGCTCATGTGGGACAGGCCGGAGCTTCTGGATGGGGCAGGGGACAGATACTGCGTGCTGGGATGGGCTTATGCCCGCGGCAAGGGAAAGCCTGCAGCGGAGTACGGACAGGGCTGCAGGGTCTTTTCGGCGTGCGCCGGAGCGGCGGTCTACAGGAAGTCAGTGTTTGACGAGATAGGGTACTTTGATGAAAGCCATTTTGCCTATCTGGAGGATCTGGACATAGGCTACCGGGCGGCAATCCATGGCTATGAGAATTATTATGAACCCAAGGCGGAAGCAGTCCATTATGGCAGCGCGTCCAGCGGTTCCCGCTACAATCGCTGGAAGACGGAGCTGGCGGCGGCCAACAGCGTCTATTGTATTGCAAAAAACATGCCCTTTTTGCAGCTGGTCTGGAATTTGCCGTTTTTAATGATGGGATTTTTGTTAAAATATCTCTTTTTTGTAAAAAAAAGGATGGGAACCTGCTATTTGAGGGGGCTGGCAAAAGGTCTGAAGCGCTGCCTGTCTTCTGAGGGAAAAGCCCATAAGGTCAGCTTTCGCAGGCAGAACCTGACATATTATTTTTCCATACAATGGCAGCTTTATGCCAATACCCTCAGGTTTCTTAAGAAATATTAAGAAACATCTTCATAATTTCCTAAACTGTTTTTTTTATAATAATTAAAGCAACGTGAATGTCAGGTGGCGCTTATGATAAAAGATAATCAGAAAGTATTTAACCGATTGATGGTAATTATCGATGCTGCCATTACGGCAGCATCTTTTATGCTGGCATATTTTGTGAAATTTTATGTTTTAAATGCCGGCCCGGGACCCGGTGTGCTTCCTGTAAGGGATTATCTTCTGCTGCTGGTTTTTATCGTACCCCTCTATGCGATGCTGTATTATTTCTGCAACGTATATGCACCCAAGAGGACAGTGCGCCGACGCTTTGAGATTTACGGCATCCTGAAAGCAAATACCATCGGGATCGTGGCGCTGATTGTCACCCTGTATATGATCGTGCGGGTGTTCAACTTTTCCCGGTCCGTCATGGTGATATTTTATGTTTTCAATGTTTTCTTTACTTCGTGCTTCCGCCTTGCCCTGAGAAAGGGTCTTAACACGATAAGGAGCAAGGGTTACAACCTGAAGCACATTCTGCTGGTGGGCTACTCCCGTGCAGCGGAGGAATATATCGACCGTTTAAACGATTATCCCCAGTGGGGGTATGTGGCATGCGGGATCCTGGATGACCATATCCCGGTAGGGACAATGTACAAAGGCGTAAAGGTCCTGGGACGTCTGGACAACCTGGAGGTGATACTTCCGGAGAACGAATTGGACGAGATTGCCATTACCCTCTCGCTGAGAGACTACGATTACCTGGAAAGCATTGTGTCAATCTGTGAGAAGTCGGGCGTACACACAAAGTTCATCCCGGATTACAACAGCCTGATTCCCGGCAGGCCCTACACGGAGGATCTGATGGGGCTTCCGGTCATCAATATCCGGTATGTGCCGCTGACCAACACCGGCAATATCATGGTCAAGAGAGTGATGGATGTGATCGGTTCGCTGGCGGGGATCGTAGTGACATCGCCTGTGATGCTGCTGGCGGCGGCGCTGGTCAAGCTGACCAGTCCCGGCCCTGTAATCTTTAAACAGGAGAGGGTGGGGCTGCACAACAAGCCTTTTTACATGTACAAGTTCCGCAGCATGGAGCTGCAGGCTCCCGGCGAGGAGAAAAAGGCTTGGACAGTCAAAAACGACCCGCGCGTGACGGGGGTGGGGAAATTCCTGAGAAAGACCAGCCTGGATGAGCTTCCCCAGCTTTTTAACATCCTGAAAGGGGATATGAGCCTGGTGGGCCCGAGGCCGGAAAGACCGCTTTTTGTGGAGAAATTCAGGGAGGAGATCCCTCGATACATGGTGAAGCATCAGGTGCGGCCGGGGCTTACAGGCTGGGCGCAGGTGAATGGGCTGAGAGGGAACACTTCCATCAGGAAACGGATCGAATATGATATTTATTATATCGAGAACTGGACCCTGGGGCTTGATATAAAAATTATATTAATGACCTTTTTTACGGGCTTTATCAACAAGAACGCATATTAGCGCAGGCATGGGGCCGCAAGCGACTGATGTACAGTTCCCGGGGTCCGCAAAGGAGTGCATGGGTAAAAAACGAGTGATCAACAAGGAGAAAATGTTATGGCGACAGCAGAAGCAAAGAGTACAAGGCAGCAAGGGGCGAGGAAAAAAAGGAAGATCATTATTTTTGCGTTTGAGATCTGTCTGATCTTGATCATGTTGGGAGTGTTGTGGCTGGTGATGAAGACTCCCTCTGAGGGACCGAGCAGAGTGGTGATCGAGCCTGGAAATATTGCCATCAATGAGGATATCCAGAAAGGGAAGGACGAGGGGGAAAGCCCCATGCTCGGCTATTTAAATGTGGCGCTGTTTGGTGTGGACGCGAAAACAGACAATCAGTTGTACAAGAGCAGCCGCAGCGACAGCATGATGATCGCCAGCATTAATCTTGATACGGGGGATATCAAGCTGGTCAGCGTGTACCGTGACACCCTGCTGGATCTGGGGGATCTGGGCGTTACCTATGATGACAAGAAAAACAAAAAGATAGTGGATAATAATACCCTGGAAGATCTGAGCGACGACATTTTCCAGAAATGTAATGCGGCGTATTCTTACGGCGGCGCGGAGCAGGCGCTGAAGATGCTGAACATGAATCTGGATATGGATATCGAAACCTTTGTCACGGTGGGGTACCAGGGGTTAAGGACGGTGGTGGACGGACTGGGCGGCATATGGATTGATGTGGATGAGACAGAGCTGCTGCATATCAATAATTATCAGATGGATGTGGCAAATGTCTTAAAGTGCAGTTATACGCCGGTGACGAACACGGGCTACCAGAAACTGGACGGCCTGCAGGCGACGGCTTTCTGCCGTATCCGCTATGTCAGCGGAGGAGATTTCAAGCGCACATCTAATCAGAGAGAGGTGCTGAAGGCAATTGAAAAAGAGGCAAAGAGCAAGGATCTGGCTACCCTCACTGAGATCTTTACCAGCTGTATGGAGGAAAAGATCATTTATACCAATATCACCAATGAGCAGATCCTGAAGCTGCTCTCCAACATCACAAAATACAGCATTGTGGAGGAAGGCGGTTTCCCTAACGAGAGCAACCGTACTGTGGCGAACATTGATCAGATAAGGGGCTCCAGCGTGGGAAGCACGGTTATTCCCGTGAGTCTGGAAGAAAATGTCGTATGGCTGCATCATTTCCTGTTTGACGATAAGGAGTATGAGGTCACTGACAGGGTCAAGAAAATCAGCAAGGTAATCGCTGACGAGACGGCGGTGTATATTAACAGCAAGAAGTAATTGGATCCTGGGGGAGCTGTACAGCTCCCCCTTAAGTACGTGAGCCCGGAGGTACGCATCTGTAAGAATACAGCCAATATCCGGAGATGGAGAAAACTTTGAAAATAGATGTCATTATTCCGGTGTATAAGCCGGGACAGGAGCTTTTCGCACTGCTTGATCTGCTGGAGGCGCAGACGCTTTCCGTGAACAGGATCATTTTGATGAACACGGAGAAGAAATATTTCGATGACCTCACAAAGGGCACAGATTTCAAGGCGCGGTATCAGAATGTAAAAGTGTATCATCTGTCCAAGAAGGAGTTCGACCACGGCGGCACCAGATGTAAGGCGGTACAACGCTCCGATGGGGATATTTTCGTGTGCATGACCCAGGATGCCATGCCGGTGGACAGGCATCTTTTGGAGAGGCTGACGGCGGGGCTCTCCGGCGATGTGGGAGCCGCCTACGCAAGGCAGCTGCCCGGGGAGGGTTCCTCTGAATTCGAGAGGATATCCAGATGCTTTAATTATCCTCCGGACTCCCGCCTTAAGTCCGCCGCGGATCTGGAGAGCCTGGGCATCAAGACATTTTTCTGTTCCAATGTATGTGCCGCATACCGCAGGGATATCTATGAGGAATTGGGAGGCTTTATCCCACATACTATTTTTAATGAGGATATGATCTATGCAGCCGGGCTTGTGAGGGCGGGCTACCGGATCGCATATGAGGCGCATGCCCAGGTGGTTCATGCTCATAACTATACCAACATGCAGCAGCTGCGCAGGAATTTTGACCTGGGAGTGTCTCAGGCAGAACATCCGGAGGTATTTGCGGCGGTCCGCTCCGAGTCGGAGGGCAGAAAGCTTCTCCGCGCAGCATGGAATTATTTAAAAAAGAAGAAAAGGCTTTACAAGTTCCCGGGTTTTTGTGTACAATGTTGCTTTAAGTACATGGGCTTTCTGCTGGGAAAGCACTATGCGCGGCTGCCGCGCGGACTTGTGCTGAAAATTACGGCGAACAGGGAATACTGGGGGCTGTAGGGCAAATACGGAACTGGAATAAAAAAACAGTCTCGGAACGGAAGCCCCCCGGGAGAATTTTTAGATGCGTACTAAGCAGCTGAAAATTGCTCCCCCCTCAAGGGGGGGCTGTAGAGAAGAGACGGAACTAAAATGGAGGGCTTTTTATGTGCGGTATTGTGGGTTATATCGGAAAAGAGCAGGCTGCGCCTATTATCTTAGACGGGCTGGCGAAGCTGGAATACAGGGGCTATGACTCTGCGGGGCTTGCTGTGTTTAACGGAAGTGAGATCAGGACAAAGAAGGCGATTGGAAGGCTGAAGGTTCTGGAGAACCTGACCAGGGGAGGAGAGACCATGCCCGGCATGGCGGGGATCGGTCATACTAGGTGGGCGACCCACGGTGCGCCCAGCGACAGGAACGCCCACCCTCATGCCAACGGGGAGGGAACAATCGCAGTAGTCCACAATGGCATTATTGAAAATTACATTACATTAAAAAATAAGCTGGTGGACAGGGGCTACAGCTTTGTTTCCGAGACAGATACGGAAGTCCTTGCCCATCTTCTGGATTATTACTATAAGGGCAATCCCCTGCAGGCGATCACAAAGGTGCTCCACCGAGTGGAGGGCTCCTATGCGCTGGGGATCATGTTTGCGGACCATCCCGACGAGATCTATGCAGCAAGGAAGGACAGCCCGCTGATCGTAGGGCAGAACGAGGACGGCTGCTTCATCGCCTCCGATGTGCCTGCGATCCTGAAATATACCAGGAACGTCTATTATATGGATAATCAGGAGGTTGCGGTCCTGCGTGCAGACGGCCTGAAATTCTATTCCGTAGACGAGGAGGAGCTGGTAAAGGAACCTGTTACCATTGATTGGGATGCCGACGCGGCGGAGAAGGGCGGTTATGAGCATTTTATGCTGAAAGAAATGTATGAGCAGCCCAAGACCATCACGGACACGATTTCTCCCCGCATCCGCAGCATAGGCGGTGCTTCGGGCAATAACGCAGGAGTAGCTGCGGACAGTGGCAGTGCAAACGGTGCTTCGGGCAATAACGCAGGAGCAGCTGCAGGCAGTGTCAGTGCAAACGGTGCTTCGGGCAATAGCGCAGCAGGCAGCGGAATTGCAGGAAACACAGCGAATAACATCGTAAATGACATCGTTATAGAGGAACTGAATATGACTGACCAGGAGCTGCAGGCAGTCAAAAAGATCCACATCGTTGCCTGCGGTTCCGCGTACCATGCCGGCGTCACCGGAAAGTACGTGCTGGAAGGGCTGGCGAGGATCCCTGTGGAGGTGGATGTGGCAAGTGAATTCCGCTACCGCAACCCTATCCTGGAGGACGGCAGCATGGTGATCGTCATCAGCCAGTCCGGTGAGACTGCGGACACCCTTGCCGCATTGCGGGAGTCTAAGGCAAAGGGCTTTAAGGTGCTGGCGATCGTCAATGTGGTGGGCAGTTCTATCGCCAGGGAGGCGGATGCCTGCTTTTATACATGGGCAGGACCGGAGATTGCCGTGGCGACTACCAAGGCTTACAGTGCGCAGCTTGTGGCGCTCTACATGCTTGCCATGAAGTTTGCCAAAGTGAAGGGGCTGCTTGATGCGGGACAGTTCGCCGGGCTTCTGGCTGATCTGAAATGCCTCCCGACCCAGATTGAGCTTCTCCTTGGCCAGAAGGAAAAGATACAGCACTTTGCCAACCGTTATCTGGGCGCAAAGGATATTTTCTTTATAGGAAGGGGGATTGACTATGCCATTTCCCTGGAAGGCTCCCTGAAGCTGAAGGAGATATCCTACATACATTCTGAGGCGTATGCGGCGGGAGAGCTGAAGCACGGCACCATATCCCTGATCGAGGACGGGACTCTGGTGGTGGCGCTGTCCACACAGAGGGAGCTTTACCAGAAGACCATCAGCAACATTGTGGAGGTAAAAGCCAGGGGGGCATTTGTCATGGCGGTGACGAATGAGGAAAACCGGGAGATAGAGAAGGCGTCCGACTATGTGGTGTACATCCCTCAGACCAATCCCTGGTTTGCCAACTCGCTGGCTATCGTTCCCCTGCAGCTCTTTGCCTATTATGTGGCGGTGGGAAGGGGCTGCGATGTGGATAAACCCAGGAATCTGGCAAAGTCGGTGACGGTGGAGTAAGGAACTGTGCAAAAATAACTTTACATATTACTTGTCTTTTTCTCCGATAGCACTGCTCAAAAATCAGTTACATAGCCCACTATGCGCCTGATTTTTGAGCAGCACTCTCGAAGAAAAATCCTACGTACTATTGTAAAGTATTTCCGCACAGTTCCTAATTACAATTTTTTTTCAAATTTTAAACACATTTCTGTCACAAATGGAAGATATACTAAAGTGCATAAAGAGAAACAAACCAGCTCTGGACAGTTTATAAGAGCCATGAAAGAGGAGGTAATCTTATGTACGAAAATGATATTTATTCCAATTCCTATGAAAGCAATAATGGAAACGGCAGCAATAGCGGAAATGACAATGGTCTGGGCGGCAGCAACAGCGGAAATAACAGCACCATGGACAGCAGCAGCGGCGGAAGTAACAGTATGGGCAGCAGCAACAGCACCATGAACAGCAGCTACAGCGGAAATGACAATGGCATGAACAGCAGCTACAGCGGAAGTAACAGCGGCATGAACAGCAGTTACGGCGGAAGCAACAGCATGGGCGGCAGCAATAGCGGAAATAATAGCGGCATGAACAGCAGCTACAGCGGCAATAATAACAACATAGGCGGCAGCGTCTACAGCGGTGTCAGAAATGACAGCAGCGTCGGTAATGATAACAGAGGTGCAAGCCCGTACTTTGACTATACCGCATATCCTACCGGCAGTACCGTAATGGTGACGGAAGACAAGAAGAAAAAAAAGAAAGAAAAGAAGGCGAAGAAGCCGATCACAGGTGTCGGCAAGGTTGCTTTAAGCGCTGGTCTGGGGCTCTGTTTCGGACTCTTTGCCGGGGCGGGCTTCTACGGTGTTAAGCTTGGAACAGAACATTTTTTGCAGGCCAATGAATCAAATCTCCAGATGGATCAGGGCCAGACACCTGACCTTGAGGAGATGCTGAACAGTGCTGACATTAATGCAATACTGAACAGTGATGCCTTTACCAATGCGATGCTGAGCGGCAGCGGAGGGCTGCTCCAGGCGGGCAGGCTCAGCTATGTGACAAGCGATGTGTCGGAGGTTGTGGAGGATGTGATGCCTGCCATGGTGACGATCCTCAACACGTATACCGTCACCGGCACCAGCATATGGGGCCAGACCTACAGCCAGCAGCAACAGGGAGGCGGCTCCGGGATCATTGTGTCCGAGAATGACAGTGAGCTTCTTATTGTCACCAACAACCATGTGGTGGAGGGTGCGGATGAGCTTCAGGTGACGTTCAGCGACGGCAGCACCGCCAAGGCGAGTATTAAGGGCCTGGACGCGGATATGGATCTGGCAGTGATCGCGGTGAACCTGAAGGATATTTCCTCTGAGACAAGGGGAGCTATCACCATCGCTACCCTGGGGGACAGCGAGAGCCTGAAGCTGGGAGAACCCGTGATCGCCATCGGTAATGCTCTGGGCTATGGGCAGTCCGTGACTACAGGCATCGTCAGTGCCCTGAATCGTGAGATGACAATGGATGATGGTTCTGTCGGTATTTTTATCCAGACGGATGCGGCGATCAATGAAGGGAACTCCGGCGGCGCGCTCCTGAATATCAAGGGCGAGGTCATCGGTATCAATTCCAGCAAGATTGGCGGCAGTAAGGTTGACAACGTGGGCTTTGCCATTCCCATCAGCTCTGCCAGCCCCATTATTTCCGAACTGATGGAGCGCAAGACCAGGGTCAAGGTGGCGGAAAGCGACAAGGGCTATCTGGGTATTGAAATGCTGGCGCAGGAGGTTCCCGAGGAGATCATGGCGCTGTACGGCATACCTCAGGGCGTCTATATCGCCGCGGTACAGGAAGGCTGCGCTGCGGAAAAGGCGGGCATCATACAGCGTGATGTAGTGACGAAGATTGACGGCGTGAGGGTTACATCCCGAGTGGAGCTGCAGAAGGAAATGGAGTACCATGCTGCAGGCGACACCATTACCGTCACTGTAAAGAGGCTGGAAAACGGGGAGTATGCCACCTACGATTTAGAAGTGACACTGGGAAAGAGACCTTAAGAGCAGTATCATGCAACAGACGCCTGTGGGCTCTGGAAGTGGTAAGGTAACGGTTCCTAAGTGAAGATAAAATCCCGAATGGGACTGTATATGCAGGCCTGTCCGGGATTTTCTGTTGCCTTGATCCCAAATATATGGTATGTTAGTTGTGATGGTTTGTCTATTGTAGAAAAGACGAAGCTGTAGATGGAGGTAAAAATGTCTGATATATACGAGGAAAACGAAAAAAAAGAGGCTGAGGATCTGGACGGGGAGGAAGTGACGGAAAAAAAGCAGGATGCCTCCAGTGCCAAGAATGCGGGAAAGAGCGACAATAAAGAGTATGAGGATGTGTGCTTCATCTGCCGCAGGCCGGAGAGCAAGGCGGGGAAGATGTTCAAGCTGCCCAACAATATCTGTGTCTGTGACGACTGTATGCACAAGACCATGGATACGGTCAGCCAGTTTGACTATCAGGGAATGCTGAACAATGCACAGTTTCAGGAGGAGCTGGACCAACTGAAAAAAACCGGTTTCCCCAACATCAGCTTTGTAAACCTGGCGGACCTTCAGGGAGACGGGGGGATCCCCAACAAACAGAAACTGAAAAAAAAGAAGAAAAAGGAAAGCCAGGAGCCGGTGCTGGATATCCGCAAGATTCCGGCTCCCCACAAGATCAAGGCAAGCCTTGACGAGTATGTGGTGGGGCAGGAGCATGCGAAGAAGGTGATATCCGTGGCGGTCTACAATCACTACAAGCGTGTCGCCACCAACACCATGGACAATATTGAGATCGAGAAGTCCAATATGCTGATGATCGGGCCTACCGGCTGCGGCAAGACCTATCTGGTCAAGACGCTGGCAAGGCTTTTGGATGTGCCCCTTGCCATTGCGGACGCCACCTCCCTGACAGAGGCAGGCTATATCGGCGACGATATCGAGTCCGTGATTTCCAAGCTCCTGGCGGCGGCAGACAATGATGTGGAGAAGGCGGAGAGGGGTATTGTCTTTATTGACGAGATCGACAAGATTGCCAAGAAAAGGAATACCAATACCCGCGATGTCAGCGGTGAGAGCGTCCAGCAGGGCATGCTGAAGCTTTTGGAGGGCGCGGAGGTGGAGGTGCCGGTGGGAGCCAACAGCAAGAACGCCATGGTGCCCCTTGCCACGGTCAACACCCGCAATATCCTCTTTATCTGCGGCGGCGCGTTTCCTGACCTGGAGACTATAATCAAGGAACGTCTGACCAAGACGGCGTCCATTGGTTTTAATTCCGAATTAAAAGATAAATACGACAAGGACAAGAATATCCTTTCCAAAGTGACGGTGGAGGATATCCGTAAATTTGGCATGATACCGGAGTTTATCGGGCGTCTTCCCATTATATATACACTGGAGGGGCTTAGCAGGGAAATGATGGTCAAGATCCTCAAGGAGCCCAAGAATGCTATTTTAAAACAATACCAGAAGCTTTTGGAGCTGGACGAGGTGAGCCTGAGCTTTACGGACGATGCGCTGGAGGCGATCGCGGAGAAGGCAATGGAGCGGGATACCGGCGCCAGGGCTCTGCGGTCCATCATTGAGGAATTCATGCTGGATATCATGTATGAGATTCCCAAGGATGACAATATCGGCCAGGTCACGATTACCAGAGAGTATATTGAAGGGACCGGAGGACCGGTCATCCAGATTCGCGGAAACCGTCCCCCGGAGATCCCGGTGCAGTCTGCCAAGGATGCGGAAGCCTGCCCGACGAAAGCAGATTGACAGCAAAAAGTCGGCTTGACAGAAGCAGATTGCTGTAAAACGCCCGCCTGACGGATGCGTTGTCGCAGTTTAACGACATGTGTGAACTGCGGCGTTGTATTTGCATCTGTCAGGCGGGTTTTATGAGGTTCTGCCTTTTGAGCAGGGCAGCTGCTTAATCAGGATATCTAGTTGTGATGTAATTGCCTTCCCCGGGCAGTTTGGATTTTGCGATCTCCCTGCCCCAGTGGATGGAGCGGTTGTAGTTTCCCTCCGCAACCACCACGGAGGACTCTTTCACTTCCAGGACGATCACGGAGTGGGTGTCGTTGTTTATTCTTAAGATATCGCCCACTCTGATATTTTCATAATTTTCATGGATCCTGGCCGGTGCGCTGCCGAACGCCGCATCGCTGAGGGCAAACGCAAAAGCTGCGCAGCCGGTGCCTCCGGAATAGATGCCTCCCTGCCATGTGACGAAATTATCGTTTGTCCAGGACATTCCTTCGGGAAATAGCTCTTTCTGTGCGATCAGGGCGTTATAAACCTGATCAGAGGGCGCCTGACTGTCCGTTGGCTGCTGCACTGTCTGGGAAGCTGCCGGATTTTCGCCGGGAGCAGCGTCCGTGGCAGCTTTCCTGTCAGCATCCGCTGCGGACATGACGCCGGAGGTTCTTCCCTCCGCAATCCCGAAATTCATATAATGGTCCACATAAGCATCCCAGTTATCCCCGAAAGCCTGATTCAGATCTTCATAATTTTTGCGATATTGAGCCACATTCAATACCGGGCTGGCGCATCTGCCTTCCTTCAGGCCGCAGGTTATGTAGTGGTTGTACAAAGCGGTTTCGTCATACCCGAACGCTGTTTTCAGGTCGGCATAGGAATCCGCATAATATGCTGCGTCAAAGACATCCCGTACCCCTGCTGCGGCGACATCCATGGAACTGCCCAGCATAATCGTGGCGGCCGCTGCCAAAACGGCAAAGCCTTTCAAGAAACGTTTCATTTTTCCTCCATTTCTGCGCTGTTTTCTGCGCAAAGCTCGTAGTTTTCAGTGTACTTTTTATCATAGCTCTCTGACAGGATTTGTCAAGTCATTATGTTATGCCCGGCTGTAATAGTTCAGGCAATCGTAACAGTCCGGACAGGTCGCGGGACTGTTACAGGCAATCCCTCCCCAGGAGTCAACAATTGCAATGCGCCTGAAAGCCGCATTTGTGTATGATTTTGAGGGGCACAGCGTAACAGTTCAGACAGGTCATTGAACTGTTATCACCCAACTGTTTTTGCATAAAGGGCGGACAAAAATGTCTTGACATTCACACGGCAGCATGCTATCATAAACATATGAACAATGGCTCATATGATAATATGATGAAATATATGGGCAGACAATGAGACAAAGAGAGGGAGATTGAGATGAAGAAAACTTACAAAATTGAAGTGGACTGCGCGAACTGCGCTCTGAAGATGGAAGAGGCGGCGAAGAAAGTGGAGGGAGTGGCGGAGGCGACCGTCAGCTTTATGGCCCAGAAGATGAAGGTGGAGTTTACGGAGGGCGCTGATGATAAGGCGGTTATGCAGAATGTTCTGAAGGCGTGCAAAAAGGTTGAGGACGACTGCGAGATTTTCTTAGAATGATTCTTGATGCCCCGCTGCCTGCAGCGGGGTGTTGACTATATGATTGATTAAAGATATTTGACAGAGGAGTGTGAGATTTGTATGACAAAAAAACAAAAACGGGTTTTGTACCGCATCATTATAGCAGCGGTTTTGATGGCTGTCCTGCACTTTGTGCCTGTGGAAGGGTATCTGAGGTGCGTGCTGTACCTGATCCCTTATTTTATCATTGGCTATGATATTCTGAGGAAAGCGGTGCTGGGCATTATCCATGGGGAGATTTTTGACGAAAATTTCCTGATGGCGGTGGCAACAGTGGGAGCCATGGTGCTTGGCGTGTACCAGGAGGCAAGCGGCGGCGAGGGAGAGTTTGCGGAAGGCGTGGCTGTAATGCTTTTTTACCAGATTGGCGAGCTGTTCCAGGCGGTGGCGGTGGGAAAGAGCCGCAGAAACATCGCCGCCCTTATGGATATCCGCCCGGATTATGCCAATATAGAGGATGAGAGCGGCAACCTGGAGCAGGTAGACCCTGACGAGGTGGAAGTAGGTACAGTGATCGTGGTACAGCCCGGCGAGAAAGTGCCCATTGACGGTGTTGTGACGGAAGGGGTTTCCAGCCTGGACACCAGCGCCCTGACCGGGGAGAGCGTGCCCAGGGAGGTACGTCCCGGGGACGAGGTGATCAGCGGCTGTGTGAATCATGCGGGGCTGTTGCGGATCCGGACCACGAAAGAGTTCGGGGAATCCACCGTCTCCAAAATCCTTGATCTGGTGGAAAATTCCAGCATGAAAAAGGCGCGCACGGAGAACTTTATCACCAAATTTGCCAGATATTATACTCCGGCAGTGTGTTACAGCGCACTGGCGCTGGCGCTTGTTCCTTCTATCATAAATCTTGTGATGGGAAATCCCGCCAACTGGAGTACCTGGATATTCCGCGCACTGACCTTCCTGGTCATCAGCTGCCCCTGCGCGCTGGTGATCTCCATACCCTTAAGCTTCTTTGGGGGCATCGGCGGAGCGTCGGCCTGCGGTATCCTTGTGAAAGGCTCCAACTACCTGGAGGCGCTGGCAGAGACGAAATATGTGGTCTTTGACAAGACCGGCACCCTGACCAGGGGTGTATTCCAGGTGACGGGGCTGTATCCTGCAGCTGCTTTTGAGGAAAAACATGGCGGGGAGGCGCAGCAAAAGCTCCTGGAATACGCGGCGTACGCAGAGAGCTATTCCGCCCATCCCATCAGCAGGAGCTTAAAAGAAGCCTATGGGCAGGAAATCATAAAAACGAGAGTATCTGATGTGGAGGAGATCAGCGGGAACGGTGTGACGGCACAGGTAGACGGCACAGTGATCGCTGCCGGCAACGCCAGGCTCATGAAGAAGCTGGGGCTTATCCATGAGGAAAGCACAGGGGTCGGGACCGTGGTCCATGTGGCGGTTGACAGGGAATACGCGGGCTATATCCTGATCTCCGACGTGGTGAAGGAGCAGTCTGCAGGGGCAGTGGAGGCGCTGAAGGCGGCGGGCGTGAAAAAGACCGTGATGCTCACTGGAGACAGTAAGGCGGTGGCGGACCATGTGGCAGCCGAGCTTGGGCTGGATGAGGTGCGCAGCGAGCTTCTGCCCGGTGACAAGGTGGAAGCCGTGGAACAGCTGCTTGCGGCAAAAGGCGCAAAAGAAAAGCTTGCCTTTGTGGGAGACGGCATCAATGATGCTCCTGTGCTTTCCCGGGCGGATATTGGTGTTGCCATGGGGGCGCTTGGCTCCGACGCGGCCATCGAGGCGGCGGATATCGTGCTCATGGACGATAATCCCATGAAGCTTGCCCTGGCGATGGAAATTTCCCGGAAATGCCTGCGTATCGTCTATGAAAATATTGTCTTTGCCCTGGCTGTTAAGGCCGTCTGCCTGATTCTGGGGGCAGTGGGCATCGCCAATATGTGGCTCGCTATTTTTGCCGATGTGGGAGTCATGGTGCTGGCGGTCCTGAACGCCGTCCGGTGCCTGAAGGTTTCAGATAGAAAACGACATGCGTGAACAGTAATGGAACTTGTGTACCTGACCTAACAGTTCAGACAGGTCACTGAGCTGCTGCCTGACTGGCTGATGTGTTGAAATTTTCGTCCAGGGGCTTGACAGCATATTGTCTGTGGAAATATACTTACTTTGGAGCCCATAACATTGAATGACATAAGACAATTCCGCATACCATATATAATATTTGATGATCAGGATAGCGGGGTCAGATTGATGAATGAGTTTGCGGTTATTATAATTCCCTTTCTGGGGACGTCTCTCGGTGCGGCAATGGTCTTTTTCATGAGGGCAAAGATGAACACGAAGCTGGAAAAGCTGCTTTTAGGCTTTGCCTCGGGGGTGATGATAGCGGCGTCCGTGTGGTCGCTTTTGATCCCGGCAATCGAGCTGTCAGAGGAGCGGGGAGGAAATGTATGGATTCCGGCGGCGGCAGGTTTTATGCTGGGGGTAGGTTTCCTGCTACTATTGGACAGTATCGTGCCCCATCTTCATCCGGATAAAGAGAAGCCGGAAGGGGTTCGGTCACATTTACGGAAAACGACAATGCTGGTTATGGCGGTAACACTGCACAATCTGCCGGAGGGCATGGCGGTAGGTGTCTCCCTTGCGGGGGCAATGATGGGCAATACAGGTATTGCCATGGCGGGGGCGCTGGTGCTTTCCATAGGGATAGCCATACAGAACTTTCCGGAGGGCGCTATCATCTCCATGCCCCTTAGAAGCGCAGGGGCATCCAGACCGAAAGCGTTCTGGTATGGGGTGCTGTCAGGGGTGGTGGAGCCCATAGGTGCAGTGATAACGCTCCTTCTGGCGGAACAGGCAGTGAGGATCCTGCCCTATCTTCTGGCTTTCGCGGCAGGCGCCATGATCTATGTGGTGGTGGATGAGCTGATCCCGGAGTCACAGTCGGGCGAGCATACCAATATCGGTACTATCGGCGTGACGGTGGGATTTGTATTGATGATGGTACTGGACGTGGCGCTGGGGTAGGAGTGCAGAGGGCGGAACTGAAATAGGAGATACAATGAGAATACTTATTATACGGCACGGGGATCCGGATTACGAGAATGATTCCCTGACAGAGAAGGGCTGGCGGGAGGCGGAGCTGCTGGCGGATAAGCTTTCCAGGCTGGAGGTGAAGGCATTTTATGTGTCGCCGCTGGGACGCGCCAGGGACACTGCTTCCGTCACGCTGGATAAAATGGGCAGGACGGCGGTTCAGTGTGACTGGCTGAGAGAGTTCCCGCCCCAGATCAACCGTCCCGATATCAAGGACAGGAAGAAAATTGCCTGGGATTGGCTGCCGGAGGACTGGACAGCGGATCCTGCGTATTTCCTGCGCGATAAATGGGCGGATACGGAGATCATGCGGGAGGGAAAGGTGAAAGAAGCCTATTCCTATGTTGTGGAAAACTTTGACAAAATGGTGGCAGCGCACGGCTATGTCAGGGAGGGTGAATACTACAGGGCAAAGAGCGCTAACCGTGACACCATCGTTATTTTCTGCCACTTTGGGCTGGAGTGCGTCCTGCTCAGCAGGCTGATGAATGTGTCTCCCATGATTCTCTGGCATCACACCTGCGCTGCACCTACCGCCGTGACTACGGTGGTCACGGAGGAACGCAGGGAGGGCAGGGCGATTTTCCGCATGACCGGATTTGGAGACATTTCGCATCTCTATGCGGGAGATGAGGAGCCTGCCTTTGCCGCCAGGTTCTGCGAGACTTTTGACAGTGATGAGAGGCATGACTGACGGCGCGCTGCCATTTTTTCGGTAAAGGGTGTTTTCACCCTTCTTCTCCGAAGGAATACTGTTCTACTGTAAGTACTTTGATGCCTCCAGCTTGGGGGAGCCATATAACAGATTTACTGGCAGCTATCGTAGATGTTCTTTTATTACCATCCCAAAAAAGTTGTTGTTTACATGCATATGCAAAATACTCTAATGCCCTCATGGGGGCTTCTATCGTAACGATTTTATTGAGCTCATCAATTTCTTTTTCCCTCATCGGTATTTCCGGGATGAAATTACCCACACTAACCTTTCCTGTACGCAATGTCCCCCACTGCAGACTTTCATTTCTGGAGACAAATTCATTTATCTTACATACATACTCAGCCCTTTGCGGTTGTGCGTATACTTTGCAGGAAAATCCCGGCTTTCATGCAAGGCGGTGCAGCCGGCTGCACGGGGGGTTACTGTAACAGCGTAACAGCTCTTAATGTTCAAGTAAAAAAATATGTTGACATCTTAAGAATGGTGTGCTATTTTATATTTACAAACGCTATGTCGAGACTCGACATGTCGGAACGCAACATGTCGACTGATAACATGTCGCCATATGACAGGGAAGGATAGAGTATTGGAGGAAGGTATTCAGAAAAAATACATACCAATGACAGAGACGACCTATTACACCCTGCTGTCAGTTATTGTTCCCAGGCATGGTTACGCCATAATGCAGTATGTCAGCGAGCTGACCAGGGGACGGATCGTGCTGGGCACCGGCACTCTGTATACTATGGTGGGCAGGCTGGTTGCGGATGGGATCATCGTGCAGGTTCCCCAGGATGGGAAAAAGGCGTATCAGATAACAGATACCGGCACAGAGCTGCTGCAGGTGGAGACGCAGCGGCTGGGGAAGCAGCTTGCCGACGGTGTGAGCGTTATGAAGGAGGGAGGGATAGCTGATGGATCAGAACAGCAGCCGCAGTAAGAAAGTTTTCAGAATCTTTTTCAGCTTCCAGAAAGAGAGAAAGTGGCTGGAGGAGATGGCAGGAGAAGGGTGGTTTCTGACGGATCTGGCCATGGGATCAGTCTATACCTTTATCAGGGGAGAGCCAAAGAGAATGCTCTATGATATAGACAGATTCAGCCTGCCCAAGAAGCCTGACCTGGAGGAGGTACGGCACAAGGAGTTTTTCCTGGAGATGACCCAGGAGATGGGCTGGCGGGAGGTCACACATGACGGAAGCATGACCTACTATTTTGCCAAGGAGTACGAGGAGGATGGTGTCAACGAGCTCTGTAATGACGAGGATTCCCGCAGATACAGGGCGCGGAAGTTCAGGGAAATGTATAATCTGTATGCCAAAAAGCTTGTCTTCTGGGGAATGGCGGTATTGGCGGCTGATATTTTCCTGAAGCTGTTCCTGAAAAACTTTGAAGAGACCAAACAGGTTGCAGGGTATTGGTATAACTGGTTTGCGCTGATCTATACCTGTCTGGGGAACGCTCAGGCGGTGGCGGTATGGAGGCGCGGCGTGAAATGTGAAAAGGAACTTTCCATGACCAGGCAGGAATGGGAAGAATCAGTGGATCCCGCTACACATAAGATGGTCAGGAAACTCATACTCACCAATCGGGGGCTGAACCGCTTCCTGAGCTGCCAGGCTGCGGAGGGGTGGATACTGACGGAAGTGACGCCGGTGCGGTATTTCTTCCAGAAATCCGACGGAGAGAGGCAGATTTACACCATGGACAGCAAGTATCTGGTGAATCAGAGACGAAAGGCACAGAGCCAGAGGAAGATCAGCGACAATAAGGACTGGAACGGCATGAACAGCGACTGGGAGATCCAGAGTGTCCACGATGCGGAGGAAAGGGGCTGGAGCTTTGTATGCGCCCTGGAAAACAGAAGCATTATCTATAAGGGCCAGGAGGGGAAGGTGCAGCCCTTAAATGACGGCAGGTATGACAACAGCCTGAGGAGTATTTCCCTTGTGGGTGAATATGGTCTGTATATGATACTTTGCGGAATAGTTGGAGGCATTATCGGCTTTGTGGCGGGTATTCTTTTGGAATAGGCTGATACCGTCTTAAAGGTTAAAAGGCAGAGATAGAACTGAAAAAGACGTCAGCCGGAAGTGGCATTGTACACATCCATATGCTCACGGGCATGGAAGGCGGACGAGGAGCTTTAGATTAAGAAAGGAAAGTGCAAAAATGAAACTGGAAGTCAAAGACTTACGTAAGTCCTTTGGGGAAAAGGAAGTCCTTCACGGCATCAGCTTTGCGGTGGAGGCAGGAAGTGCGCTGGGACTCCTGGGGAGGAACGGCGCAGGCAAGACCACGACCATCCGGATCTTGATGGATGTGTTTCATTCAGACAGCGGGGAGATCTCTCTGGACGGCAGGAAATTTGTGCCCTCCAAACATAAGATAGGATATCTGCCGGAGGAAAGGGGGCTGTATCCCAAGCGCACCGTCATTGACCAGATGGTGTACCTTGCCTCGCTTCGGGGCATGAGCGCCAGAGAGGCAAAGGAAAGCGCCGGGAAATGGCTGAAAAGGCTGGAGGTCGAGGAATATGGGAACCGAAAGCTGGAGACGCTGTCCAAGGGAAACCAGCAGAAAGTGCAGCTGGCGGCTTCGCTTGTGAACAATCCGGAGATTGTAATCCTGGATGAACCCTTCAGCGGACTGGACCCGGTGAACTCCCAGATTTTGAAGGATGTGGTGAGCGAGCTGATAACCGAAGGGCGGCTGGTGATTTTTTCCAGCCATCAGATGAGCTATGTGGAGGAATTCTGTGATAATATCGCTGTCATTAACCAGGGCCAGGTAGTCCTGGAGGGAAAATTAAAGAATATCAAAAAAGATTACGGAAAGAACCGCCTGATGCTGGCGTCGGAGAATTATTCTCTGGATGAGCTGGCAGGCAGGCTGGAAAAAGAGTGGACGGAGCTGGTGAGCGTCTCCGGGAGGAAGAAGGAATTCCTGATCCTGGAGCTGAAGGCGGGCGTGGATAAGCAGGCAATGGTGGAGCGGCTGGCAAAGTCCGATATAGTCATAGAAAAATATGGAAATTATGAGCCGTCCTTAAATGATATATTTGTGGCAAAGGTGGGTGAAGAAGAATGAGAAAGTTCAGTATTGTATTAAAATATGAGTTGAAGGAATATTTCAGCAACAAGGCGTTTATGGCGCTGACCATTGTGCTGGCGCTGCTGGGGGCAGCCCTGCTGTTCCTGCCCCGCTTTGTGGATATGTCCGGCTTTACCGGCGTAAAGGTAGTGGGCGGGGAGGATGAGACGGAACAGGTGTCTCAGGAGCACAAGGACGATTTTGGGTATGTAGATCTGGCTGGTGTCGTGCGGGAGGATGTGCTGCAGCAGGTATTTCCAGACGGTGTCTGGCACAGGCTGGAAAGCGCGGAGGATCTGGAGAGCGCCGTCCAGGGTGGCTACAAGGCAGGATTTCTGGTCACAGGAGCCACTCAATATGAGTACTATGTCTTTAACAAGGCAATGACGGATAACAATATGGCGCGGTTCAACCAGGCGATGCAGCTGTTTTACCGCATGGATTACTGTGCGGAAAAGGGTCTGGATCTGGGTGAGCTGGCAGCAGCCTATGAGGTGCCCATCAACGTGACAGAGCAGATACTGAACAAGGATTCTAGCAGTAATTACTGGTATTGTTATGTGCTTGTGATTATCGTGTTCATGCTCATTGTATATTATGGGCAAATGATCGCAGTCTCCGTCACCAACGAAAAGAGCAACCGTGCCATCGAGGTGCTTGTGACGAGCACTACCTCAAACAGCCTGCTTTTCGGCAAGGTGATCGCCGGGGCAATCGGCGGCCTGTTCCAAATGGGAGTGACACTGGGGGCAATCCTCCTCGCCTATCAGGTCAACAGAGGGCAGTGGGGCGGCATGCTTGACATGTTCCTCCACATCCCTGCCCAGGTGCTGCTTGCCTTTATGTTCTTTGGAATCGGAGGCTATCTGTTCTATGCGTTCCTCTACGGCGCCATGGGAGCCCTTGTGAGCAAGACCGAGGACATCAGCAAAAGCGTCTCCGGGCTGATGGTCATTATTATGGTGGTGTATTTCTTCTCGCTCCTGCAGCTGACAAATATTGACGGGACTGTCATCAAGGTTTTGTCTTTCCTGCCGTTCAGCTCCTACAGCACCATGTTTGCCCGCATTGCCATGGGGACTGTGGCGCCCTGGGAAATTATCGTATCCTTCCTGATACTGGTGCTTTCCATCCTGGGCACAGGCTGTCTTGGTGCGAAGATCTACCGCATGGGCACGCTGAGGTACGGCAACCCTATCAAGCTGGGCACGGCGCTGAAAGACCTTAAGAAAAGCCGGTAAAAGCCTGCACTGTCCTTAATAGCCGTAGGCGTCGGCAAAATGGATAAATTTTTCCACCAATTCCGGATCATACATGTCCCCGCTGTACTTGATCAGGCGCTCTCTTGCCTCGTCCTTTGAAAGGGAAGTGCCAAAGGCAGTGGGGACTACCCAGTAACAGTAATTGTTTGCAATGCGGATGATCCTTGCCTCAAGAGCAATCTGGGTCCCGCTGAGCTTTCTGGGGTAGCTGTTGCCTGCCCAGTTCTCATGGCAGCACAATATGATATCAGCGATCTGGTACAGCTGTTCAAACTGTCTTGCCATCTCATAGCCCCGCGTGACATGGCCCTGGAGCATCTGTTGTTCTTCCGGGGTCTTGGACTGGCCGCGGATCATAAAGCAGTCGGGCAGCTGCGCCATGCCGATATCTTCGTAACGGGCGGCGAGGGTGGCTTTCTGCACCCGGCTCTCTGACAGTCCCAGATATCTTGAAAAATCGCAGACCACCTGGATCGTATATTTAAGGATATCCTCATTGAGGATCTGCCTGTCAAACAGCCTTTCCAGGATATAGTCGGGCAGATGGAGCTCTTTTTTTAATTCTGCCTTGTTCTGGTACATTTTTTCGTCGGCGCGTGAGAAGCATTCCTGCAGGGTTTCCTTCCCGCATTGCCACTCCGCCACGCCCAGCGCCACCGACAGTGGGAAGGCATAGCTGTGCTCGTTTTTGCAGTTGTGGGCAACACGGCGGCAGTAATCCCTGGCTGAGATCAGCTTGGTGTCGGGAAGAAGGACACGGAATTCGTCCCCGCCGCAGCGGGCGACCGTCCATCCCTGTCTTGCCAGCTTGGACATGATCATAGCAATCTTTTTTAACATCTGATCCCCGGATTCGTGCCCGAAGACATCATTGGTCAGTTTCAGAAAATTTGCATCCGCGGATATGATACAGATGCTTAAATCTGTCCGCCCGGAGTATTCTTCCATTACTTCCTCGAATTTTCGGTGGTTGTATAGCCCGGTCAACGAATCCTTCTCCGCCATTTCCGCCAGGAGGCTGCGTTCCTTTTTGTGCAGCGCCTCCTGGTCTTCCAGAGAATTTACCAGGGATTTCAGATATAAGATTTGGTAGCCAAGCTGTGAAAGCTGCTCTGCCAACAGAGTCAGTGAGCCCCTTATATCCGCAAGCCGTTCGGCAGAGAGCGGTTTGGCCGGGGAGGTTTCCACAACGAATCCGGCAACAGGCGCTTCGCCCAGCACAATCTTTATATCGCTGTCAGTGAGAGCGGAGATATCGCGGCACAGGCGAATATTCACGCCCAGTGAAACAGACAGGGAATCCGTTAATTTCTGGAGCATTGTCTCGTCAAATATATCCTGGAATGTACAAGCTTTCATCACTTTATCACCTCTCGTATATATATTAATTTAACATATTTGCAATGCATTTGTCCATAGTACTTGATTATTTGCCTTCACAAAACGCAGAGAACTGTAAATCAAAAACCCCGCAGCAAGCTGAAGGTGTCCAAAGGACACCTTGGTTTTTTGACCCTCGCGGCATTCGTCAAGGTCCCAGAGAAGTAAACTTTAAGGAAGTTCACTTCCTTGGACTTATGACTCATTGCCCGCGGGAATAAACAGGTCTTTACAATTAACTTGCCTTTGGGAATTCGTTCTGTGCCACAGGCGGCATGAAATCCACTTGGACGAAATGACAGGCGGATTATTTGTGAATTACATTACAGTAACCATTATCCTGCAAAAACCGAAAAAAGGGGTATAGAATATTGAAGCAAAGTATGTTACACTTAGTAACAGCTATTCATTAATAAACAAGTTTCTGTGAGGCGGAACAGGTTCCCGCAAGCGGGAACTGGAATAGGAGGACAAAATTGTGAGATTGGTAACACGTTCGGATTTTGACGGGCTTGCCTGCGGGGCGCTGCTGCTGGAGGTAGGCATTATTGACAGCTGGAAATTTGCACATCCAAAAGATCTGCAGGATGGCCTGATAGAGATCAATGAGAATGACTGTCTGGCAAATGTGCCGTTTGTGGAGGGCTGCGGGCTTTGGTTTGACCATCATTCCAGTGAGCATGAGAGGCTGCAGCTTCAGGGAAAGTATAAGGGCGAGAGCCGGATCACGCCGTCCTGTGCAAGGATCATCTATGAATATTATGGAGGAAGGGAGCGCTTCCCGCAGTTTGACGAGCTGATGGCGGCGGTGGATAAGGTGGATTCCGGAAACCTCACTGTGGATGAGATCATGAATCCTGAGGGCTGGATCCTGATAGGCTTCCTGATGGATCCGAGGACCGGGCTGGGAAGGTGGCGGCAGTTTACCATTCCCAATTACCTGCTGATGGAGAAGCTGATGGAGGCGTGCCGCACCATGACGACGGAAGAAATTCTTGCCTTGTCGGATGTACAGGAGCGCATCGAAGTCTATAATGAGCAGACGGAAAAGTTCAAGGAAATGGTGAAGAAGTATACAAGGGTGGAAGGAAATGTCATTATTTCCGACTTAAGGGGTGTAGATCCGATTTATACCGGCAACCGCTTTATGATATACAGTATGTATCCGGAACAGAATATCTCGGCATGGATCGTGAGCGGCAAGGGAGGCAAGGGCTGTTCTGCGGCTGTGGGCTACAGCATTATCAACAGGACCTCGGAGGTCAATGTGGGAAGCCTGATGCTGAAATACAATGGCGGAGGACATAAGAAGGTCGGGACCTGCCAGTTTACGGATGAGAATATGGAGACAGACCTTCCCAAGATGCTGGAGGAGCTCTGTGGAATGGCGAATGGCTGAGGACTGGGGCAGATTCCTTCTTCCGCCTTGCCCTGGCATAAATATTCAGCGCTGATATTCACTGTTAT
>CAOKQK010000029.1 GCA_948470905.1 uncultured Lachnospiraceae bacterium
AAGCCAGGGCTAATGTTATAAATTTTTCGGGACATTTTCAAAAATGCTTGACACACAAATTTATGTTCATTCACAAATATTAAAAGTAAATATTAAAAGCCGTCAAAACAACCCTACTGCTACGGGGTTTTTGATTGGACATTCGGCTGCACCGTATGTGAATCCAGCTCAAAACGTTCCCGAAGTGGATCCCAGACCAGGATTGCTATCAGCTCAGCCGGAGGTATTGTTTCCTGCCCAAACACATTCGACAAGCCATACTCGCAGGTTACTGCCAGGCGATGGCCTGATGCCATGATTTCATCCATATAACACCAGCCGTTTTGTATCCTTACTTCAAATTCATTTTCGTTTACTTCAAACGGCTCGAAATCCTTCTTGAAATAACGCACACAATCCGCAATACCTGTGGGTAATGCCTCCCACCTGCCGTCCTGTACACTCCATAAAGAAATAGTTTGTCCCCGAGTCCCTTGGGATCCGCTCCCGCTTAAGCACAAAATCCTGTTCTGTCCTTTCGCCGTCCGGGGACAGCCCAACATGACTTCATCATCTGAAAATTCTTTATACGCAATCACCTCCAAGGTATCTGCATTCAAAATAATTCCTGCCCTGCTGTCAAATCCCCCTATATGGGGCATCCCCTTGAACCAACAGTTCAGAAAAACCTCATTGGCGTCCTCCTGCGTAAAGGAGCCGGGATGGATCTTATCTATGACAATCTCAAGCGTTCCATCCTCGATCATATAACTATCTTCATATTTTTCCATGACTGTCTCAACAGCCAGCTTATGGATTTTCGCATACCACCCGTCTTCTGTCCCTGCTTTCTCCCCGCAACCGGACAACGCCAAAAAAGCCCACAATATAGCCAAAAACAAAATTGCTCTTTTTTTCATTTTACTCCTTTCTATGCAATCAGGGAATGCCCTTTTTTAAAGAGGATAAGCGCTGTTTTTGCCAGTGTAGACTTGGTGGCAATCTGACTTTTTCAGCGGAATTTGGTGTTACCACCCGCACAATACGGAAAGATATTCAGGCTTTATCTCCGGGATATCCGATTTATCCAGTACAGATAAACGGCAATGATTACTGAATCCTTCCATGTTCCATTCAGCCGTCCGCAGACAGCCTGCTGCCGGAACACATACAATTAACATTCATTTACATAACTGCATAAAATATAAAAAACCCATTTCAGAGGTCTTTATGTATTATGTCACCTCAGCTGACGGAGTCAAGATCGCCGTCTACGACTATAATCCCCAGGGAAAACAGACTGTTTTCCTCGTCCACGGATGGCCGCTGTCCCATGAGATTTTTGAGTATCAGGTAAACCTGCTCACAGATCATGGTTATCGTGTGGTTGCAGTGGACCTGAGAGGTTTTGGCCGGTCAGATACCCCTGCATGCGGATATACTTATGACCAGATGTCCGCCGACCTGTTCCAGGTCGTCAGGCAGCTGTGCCTTAAGAACTTTATTTTAGTTGGATTTTCAATGGGCGGTGCAATCGCCTTAAGATATATGGATCGTTACAAAGGATCCGGCGTGTGCAGGCTGATCCTGCTCTCGGCGGCCGCTCCCTGTTTTGCAGCAAGCCCCGGGTTCCCCTATGGAAAGCCCCTTCCGGAGGTAAATGGCCTGATAAGCCTTGCCGGAACCGACAGGCCCAGGCTGTGCTTAGACTTCAGCAGGCAGCTTTTTGCCTGTCCCCATTCGGAGGCAGTGGTGGACTGGTTCCGTGGTATCGCCTTGTCAGCGTCGGGGATCGGTACGATAAAGTGCGCGGTCGCCCTGCGTGACGAAAATGTGCAGACGGACTTCCGCAGTGTCCACGTTCCCACGTATATCATTCACGGGGCAAAAGATGTGATCGTTTCCAATGAGCTTGCCAAAATACAGCATGAGAATATCTGCGGCTCCAGGCTTATCACCCTGGCAGACAGCGGCCATGGAATCGTCTATGACCAGCTGGAAATATTCAATTCCGTATTCATGGACTCCATTACCTCAGCTCCATCCTGCCACAGGGTCAATACCTGATCATACTGCGCCCGGGCTCCAGACAGCAGACGGTGAGTTGCCGCAATCACCAGGCAGTCTTTCATTTCCAGCAGGCGGCTTTCAATCTCCCGGGCTGTCTGCTGGTCCAGATGCGCCGTAAATTCATCTAACAGCAGGATTTTCTTCTTCCCAAGCAGCACTCTCGCAAGGCTTATGCGCTGTTTCTCCCCGCCGGAGAAATTCTTCCCGTTTTCGCTGATCTCGGTATGTATGCCCTCCGGGAGGGAATCGATCAGTCCTTTAAGCCCCGCCTGTTCCAGCGCCTTCTCCACCTCAGCTGCCGTGCATCCCTGGCGATACAGCGTAACATTATTATAAATAGTGTCATTGAACAGGAAAGTGTCCTGGGACACCATGCCCGTCAGCTCCCTCAGGCAGTCTTTTTTCAAATCCCGCAGCTCCACGCCGTCCAGGAGTATGCTCCCGCTGTAATCCATATAATCCCCTGCCAAAAGAGACAGCAGGGTACTTTTCCCGCTGCCGCTGCTCCCCACCAGCGCATAATGCCCTCCCGCCCGGAAATCAACGGAAAGATTCCGAAAGACCTCTTTGCCATCAGGATACCGAAAAGACAAATTCTCCACCTGGATCCCTTTTTCCAGGGTAAACAGGGAGTCGGTGCCATCCTCCTTTTTTACGGCAAGCAGTGCAGAAAAACGCTCTTTCAGCGGTTTGGACGCGCCGAAATTCGCAACAATAGAAGGAACCTGTGTAATGGGTGACACGATATTACCCACCAGGTGTCCATAGGCGATCACCATTCCCGCCGAGAACGCCCCCTCCAGCGCAAACCATGCCGCCAAAGCCATCACCAGGACAGTGGACAGAAGACCTGCGAACTGACCTGTATAAGCGCAAAATATCTGGCAGTTTGTATTTCGCCTTTTGGCAGACTCCACATCTGCATTTGCCCTGTCATGCTTTTTCAGGATATTGTCAAGAATTCCCGAAGATCGGATCAGCCGGAAGCCTCCGAAGTCATCCTGAAGCTCCGCCATGTATTTCGCCGATCTGTCCGCAAATCTGTCTGTGCTCCTCTTAAGCGGCTCTGTCGTCAGCCTGGTGACACCCATGGTCAGAAACGCCAGGATCAGCATCAGCACCAGCATCACCGGCTCCACAGCGATGCAGATGACAGCCGCCGTCCCAAAGGACACCAGGCACTCCATTGTCTCTATGATATTCCCAAAATACACGGATTCAAACAGGTTCAGATTGTTGCTAAGCGTGTTGACAAACTGGGCACTGTTCTGGGCATCAAATTCCGCGACCCTTTGATTCATAATGCAGGAAAACAGCTCGCTTTTTAAGCAAAGCCTGGCATGTGCCAGGATGAATGCTTTGATATAACGATACATCGCCTGTAACACCACACTCATGACCACATAGAACACACTTCCCCACAGGGCAGCCGCCAGTTCCTCTTTCCCTTTTCCCACACAGTCGACCAGCGCGCTCATGACCAGCGCGAACAGAGACCCTGTGACGCAGGACACCACCAGCATCACAAGCCCCAACAGACAAAGCAGCTTCTTTTTCATCATGTAACGGTACATAACGTCCCCTCCTGATCATTATTTCGGTTACATGATAGGGCTTCTTCTGTCTTCCCGCAAGCAACGCACCGTTGCAAAAAATACAATGTCCCCCTTAAAGCTGCTCAATGGCATGCCTGTTGTGCTCATACCAATAGGAGTTGACCGCCAGTTCTTTCAGCAGGGACCTCAGCTGCTCTTTTGCTTCCATGCCTTTCTGATCCATGCCTTTTTCCTTATACAGCACAGCCAGGTTCCACAGCAGTTCGTACCTGTCGTCAGCAGTGCCGTACTTCATGACAGCCTCCCCGCAGCTTTCTGTCAGTTCAAGGTCCTTAAGCTGCCTCGCGGCAGAGGCGCATTGCACCCACAGCTTTACATTCCCCTCCGAGGCTGGCCGCATCAGCGCTGCCACATCCCTGTCCGTATGATACAAGTCCAGTAGCTTCTCATAATTCTGCACCAGACTCAGCATCTCAAAATAAACCTGAAGCGTGTCCACACCGGGGGCTTCCCGGAAAGCCGCTTCACATTCCAGCAGATCCCGGCGGCTGTAGCCCAGCATGGACCGCAGCTGGAGCCGCTGCAGCCTGTAAGGCATTTTCTGAGTCCTCTGTATCAGGCTTTCCGCAATTTCCAGAGCCCTCTTGGCGGATTCCCAGCTCTGCTGCAGCAGCAAATGCATCTGCAGACCCTCCAGCTCTATTCTTTCCAGTTCCAGCCCTTCCCTGTCCCCCATCTCCCTGTCCAGAGACGCATCGATGGTCTGTATCTGTGATTTCAGGCATTCTTCCGCTTCCTGAAAAGACTTGTCATCCCGCAGAACGGAATATTTCATCACCACGTCCCAGGCGTGTGCCAGGGAGGATACCCCGAACAGATCATCGATGCTCACACCGAAAAAAGCCGCGATCCCGGGCAGCAGAGATATCTCCGGCGTCCCGTTGCCCACCTCCCATTTGGAGATTGTCTGGGGCACAAGGTGCAGATGCTCCGCCAGCTGTGTCTGCGTGATATTCCTTTCTCTCCTGAGCATGGCGATTTTTTCGCCGATCGTCATCATTTCCCTACCCTGCCTGTCTCATGAATCATGAATCTTTGTCCAAATTACAGCAAATCCGTCTGCAATTATCAATCCTGCTTCGCCATTCAAATCCTGCTTTGCCCCTCCAGTGCCTCCAGGAATTTTTCTCCATACCTCTCATATTTCAGCTCGCCCACACCGGATACCAGAAGCATCTTCTCCTTTGTGTCCGGCATCTTTATGCACATGTCCATAAGGGTCTTGTCCGAGAAAACCACATAGGGCGGCACAGCTTCCGCCCTGGCGATCTGCAGCCGCAGCGCCCGCAGAGCTTCAAAGCATTCTTTCTGGCGTTCGTTCAGGCTGTCTGTAGGCCGCTTTCCGCCCGCTTTTTTGTGGCTGTAGGTGGCCACCAGGTCTTCCTGGGGACCGGGAGCGAATGCAGGCTCCAGCGGCACTCTCTCCGGCTCTGACTTTTGTACGCAGCTGGAACAGTTCCCGCAGTCCTGCGTGCCCCACTCCCCGAAATAGCGCAGAATATAGCTGCGCAGGCATTTCCTGGTGGTGCTGTAGAAAGTCATCAACTTTAATTTCTCCTCATCCCGCCTGCGGATCTCCTCCAGCTCCTCCACAGTGAAATCCTCCGTGTTCTGCTCCTTATTCTGGATAAGATAACGGTTGATCATCACATCCTGGGGAGAATACAGCAGGATACACTCCGCCTCCTCCCCGTCACGTCCCGCGCGCCCCGCTTCCTGATAATAGTTTTCCATGCTCTGAGGCATATTGTAATGCAGCACATAGCGCACATTGGACTTGTCGATCCCCATGCCAAAAGCGTTAGTCGCCACCACGATGGACTTCCTGTCATAGATAAAATCGTCCTGGTTGCGCCTTCTCTCATCGGGCGAAAGTCCCGCATGGTACTTTGTCACCGGCATCTCGTTCTCCCACAAAAGCCCGTAGACCTTTTCCACATTCTTGCGCGTGGCACAGTAGACGATGCCGCTCTCCCCGCTGTGTGCCTTTACATACTGCAGCAGATACGCGTCTTTCTGTTTTACCTTCTCCACTCCGAAATAAAGATTCTTCCTGTCATAGCCCGTGACCAGCACCTGGGGCCTCTCAAGCTCCAGCGTGCTCATAATATCGTTCCTGACCGCCTCCGTTGCCGTTGCCGTAAAAGCGCTGAGCACCGGCCTCTCAGGAAACCCCTTTACAAACTGTACGATCTTCAGATAGCTGGGCCGAAAATCCTGCCCCCACTGGGAGATGCAGTGCGCCTCGTCCACCGCCACCATGCTGATATCCACACTGTGGGCAAAATGCTGAAAGCCATAGGTCTCCAGGCGCTCCGGAGCCACGTAGACGATCTTGTACTGGCCGCGCTCCGCAAGCTGCAGCGCCTTGCTTATCTGATTTTCCGTGAGGGAGCTGTTTATGTACGCGGCGTGGACGCCCGCCTGATTCAGGGTCTGCACCTGATCCTTCATCAGGGAGATCAACGGGGATATGACCAGAGTGATCCCGGGCAGCATCAGCGCCGGCACCTGGTAACAGACGGACTTTCCCGCCCCCGTGGGCATGATCCCCAGCACATCCCTGCCGCTTAATATGCTGTCGATCAAAAGTTCCTGCCCTTCCCGAAAGGAATCATAGCCGAAAAATTTCTTTAAAGTTGCAAATTTATCCATTATGTAAAAACCTTCTTGCATCATTTTATACTATTAAAAATAATTATATCGAAATCAGGAATTTAAATCAAGTGCGAATTATTGTATACTAATATATATTTTTATCTTTTATCTTTTTTTACGGAGGATTGAGTATGAGTAATATCGAATTTGACAATCTTGGGGCACAGGTAAAGGAGCTTCGCATCCAGATGAAACTGACCCAGGCAGAAGTGGCGGAAGCGCTGAATGTGACTCCCGGCTATATCAGCAACGTTGAGAACAACAGAACCGCCATGTCTCTCCGCGTATTGATCTATTACGCCAAACTGATGAACATCTCCCTGGACTCTCTGATCGGACGTATCGAGCCGGAATACCGCAAAAACGCACTGGACAATGAGCTTCTGGAGCTGAGCTCCAAGCTGAGTGACGATCAGAAAAAGAAACTGATCAAGACCATTAAGCTCTGGATGTAATTTCCCATCTCGGGGGTTTCCGCATTGTTTTTTGGCATAATTCCAAATCATTAAAATAAACAAGGGGACAGGCTTTTCATGAACCGCGAACCGAACCACAGGCTAAAATATTATCTTGCACCCCTGGAGGGGCTGACTACATATGTCTTTCGCAGGGCATACCACAAATATTTTGGCGGTATCGACAAATATTTCACTCCTTTTATCACAGGCCGGGGCTTAAGCAGCCGCGGGCAAAATGAGATCCTTCCGGAGCACAACGCCGGCATGAGGCTTGTCCCCCAGATCCTTACCAACCGCGCCGACGAATTCCTGGAGCTTGCGGGACAGATTACCGATTACGGTTATGACACTGTGAATTTAAATCTCGGCTGTCCCTCCGGCACAGTCACCGCGAAAAAACGCGGCGCAGGCTTCCTTGAATTTCCTGATGAGTTAAAGAGGTTTTTAGATGAAATCTATGCCAAATGTCCAATTAAAGTCTCCATTAAGACAAGGATCGGAATCAGCGACATCAGTGAATGGGAGCGGCTCTTACAGGTCTATGCGGAATTTCCCATGGGTGAGCTGATCATCCACCCGCGCCTGCAGAGAGAGTTCTATAAGGGGCAGCCACACAGAGACGCCTTCCGCCGCGCGCAGGAGTCGATTTCTGTCCCCCTCTGCTACAATGGAGATATCACATCCCACGAAAGCCTGTCCACATTGTTGGAAGAACTGCCTTCTGTCGATACCGTTATGATCGGCAGGGGTATTTTGCAGCGCCCATATCTTCCCGCCCTGTTTAAGGGGGATATCCAAACCGACAGCACCGAAAATATATTGCCTTCCCTGCGGGCTTTTCATGACGAGCTTCTGGAGGGTTATCAGGCCATCATGTCCGGCGACCTGCCCACCCTGCACAAGATGAAGGATTTCTGGGCATTTTTCAGCTGCGGCTTTGAATCCCCTGAAAAGTACCTGAAAAAAATCCGCAAGGCAAATAAAATCACTGATTACAAAATCGCCGTGAACGATCTGTTCCAAGCCTGCCCGGTCACTTTTTCTGGCTGTACCGGATGCCGCAGTTGTTGCACTCCGAAAGAAAAGACGCCCCCTCCTCCCTGACAGCCAAAAGCTTGCCGCAGCTGGAGCAGCTTCTGATCCTGATCTGAGCCCCCCGCTCCGTGCCTTGTTCCAATTCCTGCCCGGGAAGCCCGTCAGCCTGCCCCTCCGCCCCAAACATGCTCAACTGCCCGTCCTCCTCATAATTGTCATACAATTTTATGCCCATATGATCTTTCCTCGCGAATATCCTTTGTATACACGCAAATCTGTTATTGCTCCACACCCGTTTTCTTCGTCAGGCTGTCCTGTCTATGAGACTCAAAGAACTGTCCTCTGCCTCTTTGTCCCCATTATGCCCTGTCCAAAGTGTCAAGCGTCAGCTCCACCGGACAGTGGTCCGAGCCAAAAATATCCGTGTGGATTGCAGCCCCCGCCAGCCTGTGCTTCAGGCTCTCCGACGCCAGGAAATAGTCGATGCGCCACCCGGTATTCTTCGCACGCGCCTGGAACCGATAGGACCACCAGCTATAGACCCCCTCCGCATCGGGATAAAAATAGCGGTAGGTATCCACAAATCCGCTGTCCAAAAGCGCCGTCATCTTGCCCCGCTCCGCGTCCGTGAAGCCGGGATTATTGTGGTTGGTCTTGGGATTTTTCAAATCTATCTCCTTATGCGCCACATTCATGTCGCCGCAGACGATGACACCTTTCCCTGCTGCCAGCCTGTTCAGATAATCCCGGAAGGCATCCTCCCACTGCATACGGTAATCCAGCCTTTTCAGCTCGTCCTGAGAATTGGGCGTATAGACTGTGACCATATAGAAATCGTCATACTCCAAAGTGATGACCCGCCCCTCATGGTCGTGCTCCTCAATGCCAAGACCATATGTGACAGCGTCAGGCTCCCGCTTTGTGAAAATTGCCGTGCCTGAATAGCCCTTCTTCTCCGCATAATTCCAGTATTGAAAGTAACCCGGCAGATCCATCTGTATCTGCCCCTCCTGAAGCTTGGTTTCCTGCAGACAGAAAATATCCGCATCCAGCTTCCGGAACTCCTCCATAAAATTCTTGCCCATAACAGCCCTCAGACCGTTTACATTCCAGGAAATCAGTTTCATTCCCGCACCTCCCTGCCGTTAATATCCTTTAGATTATACGCCCAATCCGACCCTTTCCACAAGAGAAATATCTTTAATATATTTCCTCCGAGTCCGTCTTCCCCTCCCGGTAAGTGACACGAAGCGGCTTTCCCTCAGAAAAGTCGTCACACAAAAAGTCCACCTCCGCAATGGAAACGCTGCTGTCCACATATTCTCCCTGGACAAAGCAGAAGCCAATGTCGGCTTTCCTGTCCCAATATCCGGTATTCCGGGCACTGAATCCCTCCAAAAGCCGCAGCCGAAGCCTGGTCAAAGTAATCCTCTCCGGGAAAAGGATCTCCTTTGCATCCGGGGAAGCCCCAAGCTTTCCCTCACAGAGTTTGTCCCACTGCCCATTTTTGATCACGTAGACCTCATAGCTTTTTACCTGTCCCTCCCAGTCACGGTGGTTCTGCCGCGGCAGGATCAGCAGCCCTTTTACGGAAACAGGCTCCGGCGTTTCAAACTCCAGCGTAAAGGGATAGCTCCCCCCATAAGCTCCCCCCGCAAGCCAAAAGGTATTCGGATCGCCGTCTATAAGCCTCTCCACGGGATTTGATGCCGCAGCCTTTGCCGCAGGCGTCTTCTTCCCCGCTATCTCATACATGATCCGGCCAGGATCATACCCTTCCGTAATCCGTACCTTCGCCCCTGTCCTCCGCATTATGGTAGTGTCCGCCAAAAAGGTTTTCAGCTGGTTTTCCGTGACGGAAACTTTCGGCGCAAAGTCCGCACTGTCCATGTATTTCAGAAAGGAATGCAGCAGCTGCCTGGCTGCAGGTCTGTGCTCATGATCTCCAAGAAGGTCGGCAGAACACACCAGCAGCTTCCCGCCGCACAGCTCAGCTTCAAATGCAAGCGCCAGCCTGTAGCTGCGGTTCCAGTCGTCTATAGGGCAGAGAAAAGGCTGAATCTCCCCTGGCAGCCCTTCTATATTCATGCCCCTGGCGCCCTCTACTATCTCGCTCCACTGCCACTCCATGCCGCTTTCCGTAGGAAACTCCTGCAATGCCTTATGAGCGGAGTCACACCACATTCCCAGGCCCCGGCACCATTTGGGACCCATGCGCCCGTTCCAGAAGACCGGCAGGGATGAAAGCAGCGGCGAATTATAATGGATTTCCTCCGCCCGGGGCAGGAAAAGCACCTTTTGCCCCTCTCCCAGCGCCCTTACCGTCTCCGCAAGAGTTTCCGTGATACGAATACCTTCGGGGACAGTGCAGTCCGCCTCCGCCGGATACACCCAAAACTTCCAACGGTTTTCCGTAAGAAGGGTCCTGTCACCTGTGCAGGTTCTCCCGCTTTCCGCGAGATGATCCTCTGCTCCTGTGCAGCTTCTCCCGCTCTCCGCGAGATGATCCTCTGCTCCCATGCAGATTCTCCCGCTCTCCGCGAGGTAATCCCCTCCTCCCGTGCTGTTTCTCCCACTCTCCGCGAGATAATCCTCTGCTCCCGTGCAGGTTCTCCCGCTCTCCGCAAGGTAGTCCCCGCCTTCCGTGCTGCTTTTCCCTCTCTCCGTGAAGTGATCCCCGCTGCCCGTGAGGGCAGGACCTCTGTCCGTCAGAATTCCCACAGAAAGGTAACAGCAGCAGGGAGCAGGCAGCTCAGACAGCGAAAACGCAAGCTTTCCCAGGAAGGTGTTCCCGCCTGTCCGCAGGGTCATTTCCCCGAAATCCCTCCGAAAATAAACCTTTCCCTCCCTGTCTGTCACCTGCCAATAAGGGCATGCCCCTTCAATATCCTCTTTTTCATAACAGGCTATTTCCACCTCCGCCTGAAATATCTCATCCGTGCCATAAGTCGCCTTCGGAATCCTCGCCAGCGCCACCATAGGGGAACAGAACCTGCGAAATTCCTCCGCATCCGCATAAGGCTTCGACTCCCAGAAAACGTCCAGCAGCCCCACCAGGGCGCCTCCCTGCCCCGGATAATCGTGGAGATCAAGCAGGGAAAAGCCCGAGAATTCCGGTGTGCGGAGGTTAGCCTCGATCTCCTCTTTGTAGGCGAGAAACTGCAGCATGCCGGATGCCTTGACAAAATCCTCATTCCGTTCCAACAGCCCATGACCTTCGGCAAGCTTCCGGTAACACTCATAATTACCCGGCTGTAAATAACCCGTGAATTTTTCTATCTGGCCAAAGTCCGGATAAGAGCAGTACTGCCCCAGCTCATGACAGAGAAACGGAGCCTCTATGTCTCTCATATATGAGCTGTAATCCCTGCCGAACCAGCCCTCCCGTCCACGCATTTTGCTGGTATTGTAACGGCTGCAGGTGTAGAGATAATCTGTGCTGTGCAAATCCTCAGGGGCCTGCGGCCAGAGCCATCCGGACTGGGCACAGTACAGACGGCGGCTGTCCTCCTGCCGATATTTCTCTACCCATCTCGTCACCACCAGCTTATATTCTCCGTGGGGCTCGTTGCCGGAGGAGAGCATGACAAAAGAGGGATGGTTCCCATAAGCCTCCAGGATACGGTCTGTCTCCAGAAAAAGCTGCTCCTCGATCTCATTATATCGGGAAAAATAATTCCACATCCCCGTCTCCACCTGCAGGTAGAGCCCGATCTCGTCCGCCGCCTGGAAAGCCGCCTCCGGAGGACACCAGGAATGGAAACGGACATGGTTCAGCCCCCATTCCCGGCATACAAGAAAGATTTTTCTCCATGCTTCCACATCCGACGGAGGGTATCCCGTCAGTGGAAAGCACCCTGCGTCATGAGTGCCGCGAAAAGAAACGGTCCTGCCATTCAACAGAAACTTCCTGCCGGATACGGCAATATTGCGCAGACCAAAACGGAGAATCCTCTGATCCAGCATTTCTCCATCTTCTGTCAACAACAGGAGACGCAGCTTTTGAAGCTCAGGCGTGAACTCATCCCAACACTTCGCTCCGTCCCCAAAGCTGACAGAGAATTCCAGGTCCGTGCTCCCGTCTGCCGCAGTTACATCCAGAACCGTCTCCACCTGTTCTGAGGGCAGCGGACCTGACTGCGCATTGCCTGCCTCATCCTGCGGCGCAGACAGGCAGACGGCTGCACTGCAGTTTACCGTCTTATAAACAAAGAGCCTGCAGCCTGCGGCTTTCCCCACATTTAAAAGACTCACCCTTACATCGGCGGACTTGGTGCGGTAATCCGGATATACAGCAAACTTTTGAATGGAAACCGCATTTTCCGCAGTCAGCTCCACTCTCCCTGCAATCCCATTCCAGGAATGCCCTACGGAATCAGAGACTCCATGAGCATCCGGACGGTAGGGATACAGCATCCCATTGTCCACCCGCACAGTCAGACAGTGAATTCCGGCCTGCAGCTGACCCAGATTGTACCTGTGGGGAACACACAGACTGTCAAAACTGCCAATGCATACCTCATCTATCCAGACAGTACTTTCCCAACGGACAAGCTCCATGAACAGGGACAGGCTCCTGCCTTCCCATTCGGCCGGAATTTCTATCTCCCGCTGATACCACGCCGCCCCCAGGTAATGCCTTGCAGGCTGTGCCAGAAAAGGGACCCGAACCTTCCCGTCCCAGCCAAAGTCACGCATTTCTTCCCGCAGAAACCACAGCCGGTCATGCAGCCCATCCACCAGGGGCGTATCCTCCGTCACCACATTGCCATATCCCTGGGCCTGAAGAATGCCGCTGACTTGTATCCTGTCAGGAAGCCTGCGGCAATACCATTTTTCATCAACTCCAACATTCTGTTCATCCAAACAAAAACGCCATGTACCCTGCAAATTCATTTTTATATCCATTCCTTTTGTCTCACTCAAAGCACAAAACAATATTTTTGAAAACATGCTTTCATCATAGCATACTCCCAGGCTTTTGTAACTTATAATTTTGATTAAATGTAACAGCGACAACGGAACCGATAAATTACGGATCAACCTTATAGACAAATTACGGTGCAGCCGCCCCGCAGCTGCACCGTAATCCGGTTCTTACAAATATTCTCTCAATTCCTTCACCAAAGTGTCCTCCGCCTGCGCCACATCCTTTGCGAGCTGCCTGATCTTGCCTTCTGCAGCCGGATACTGATTCAGATATTTATACAGACTTTTCACTCCCATATTGCAGCCGTCCGTGACCAGGTCCGCCGCCATCCTGTCGGCATTTGCCCCTTCCGCAATGCCGAGTTTGACGTCAGACTTCATCTTGGACATGACCTTTGCCATCATTGCGGGCTCCTTGCCCTCATCATGATACTCGTTCAGGTATTCATGGGTAGTGTTGCCAAGCTTTGTATGAGTCTCCTTGCTCTTTGCCAGAAGCTCCCGCAGACCATTGTCTTTTACATGCTCTATCACATCATCCAGCGAAGAGACTCCCATCTTTATCCCCGCATTACACTCCCGGAGCAGTTTGATCGTATCGTCTTCCATAATTACGCCCTCCTATCTCAGTTCCCGCATATGGGAACTTTTCCGCACTCTTCCCTTCTACGCCCCCTGGCCTGGAAGGAGCTTCCGCCGCTTACGCGTCCTAATTTCCTTCCGGGAGCATATCCGTTTTGAGACTGTTTTCAGAAATATACTTATGGGCAATATTATGTGCAGGGTCAAAAAAAATATACCTGAAAATGCAGCCCGCACGCTCCTGCGAACCCTCTGGTGAGGAGGGACAGCGCCTTGAGGCTCATTGGAACGCCTGATACAATATATTTTCCATTATTTTGCTATTCCGTTCCCAATTAATCCAAAATATGCTATAATGTCCCCAAAGGGCAGAACCAAATGGACAAAGAAGCATTTGGCTTACTGAAACAAGTGCCCATTTGACAGGCGAAAACAAAGCGATTGCACCTCATTCCGGCATCGCCTGCCATCATACTAAAAAAGGGGGCTTACCTATGGAAAAGCAGATTTTCACCAACGATGTCATTCTGTCCTGGCTGCAGTACTATGCCGGGAATACCCAGCTCGATCTGGAACATGTAAAGATCATCGACATCACCAGGAAAAACAAAAATCTCATCCCCACGGTGGAAGCACACCGTACTACGCTGGTGTTCACCAACGCCGGGATCGACGATATCTTCTACCGCCTGTGGAACGCCGGACTGGGAGAGTGCGAGGTCTGGTACAACAACGGTTCCGATCCTGCAGGAGAAATCCTGCACAACAAGGTGAAGGAGATGATCGACCGCGGCATCAACGCTTCCGCGGGAATGCTGATCATCAACCCAGGCGCCCGCAACACCGCGAAGATCGGTCTGAACAACGAAATGTTCCAGCGAGGCTCCATCCGCTATGTGGGCAGTGAGATCCGCGCAATCATCATGGGCAAAATGATGGTGGCGCCCCAGGACGATATCTGCGTCATCGGCGGTGAGAGCATCGCCATCGAAGCTGCGCTGATGGCCGCCGAGGGCTCTGTCATCGCCGTGGAATACAATAAGGCAGACCGTGCCACCCTGGAAGACAACGTGGCTCACTTTGACCTGCACAACGTCAAGATCATCGACCATGTGGACGCAGAGAGCATGAAAGACTGTCCGGTGCCCTCCCTGGTCTTCCTGGTGGCGTCCGCAAGTACAGATCAGGAATTAAAGTACCTGGCTTCCGTCAATCCTAAGATCAATGTGGTAATCTACACCCTTGATTTCAAGGCTGCGGCAAGCCTGCCGGACACTCTCGCCGCACTGGGACTCACAGATGTGGACACCATTCAGGTTGCCGTGTCCAAGCTGGGCAGCAACAACACCTTCAAGCAGGAACCCGCCACCTGGATCATCACCGGGCGCGCCAAGGAGGCATGAAAAAAGCTCATGATCACTGCAGAGATACGCACAATCGACGAACTGCTCCAATTTGTAAACAGCCTGTATCAAAAGCACGGCCTGCGGCTGTGGTATCGGGGAGAGGAAAATGCGGCGCTGACACTGATTCCTTCCATTCAGAGGAGTAAAAAGAGGATTGATTCGGAACGATATATCACAAACGACTTTTACATCCGTGCCAGACAGATTCTGAACAATCCGCCCGCAAAGCACAATTACGCAGGCTGGGTCTCCCTGATGCAGCACTATGGTATGCCCACCCGGATGCTGGACTGGAGCCGCTCGCCCCTGATCGCGGTGTTCTTCGCGGCGGAAACCTACAAAGAGGTCCCTGAGACAGATGCCGGCGTATGGGTCCTGGCACCCGGACTTTTGAACGAGATGGAGGGCTTCGGAAACTGCATCTACCCCATAGACGCGGATACCACACAGGAGATGCTGCTGCCCGCTTTCAAGCACTCCCATCACAATCCCGACGTAAAGGACAAGATCCTCGCCTGCAGCTCCACGGAAAAAGACCTGCGGATGTACGCCCAGCAGTCCAATTTCACCGTACACAACTCCCTGCGGCGGCTGGAAGAAATTTGTGATGAAAATATGCTTTACAAAATCATTATTCCCGCCTGCAGAAAAGAATACTTTATTAACAGCCTGCGGGTCTTCGGCATCACGGAGGGCTCCATCTATCCCGACCTGGATCATATTTCAAGCGACTTAATAGACTCTTATGGCATCTGACCTTAAGCGCCTGGATGGATTTCCGCTCGCCTGCACTTTGCGGGCGTAAATCCATCCCCAACATGGGCGCTGGCGGACAGATGCGGAACTGGAATAGGTATAAATCAAATATGAAAATCATCTTACAGAACCTGACGAAAAAATTTCCCAGCCGCAGCAAAAAGTCCCGCGAAGACGTCATTGCGGTAAACGACTTTAATTTTGAGATCCCCGACGGGAAGCTGGTAGGGCTGCTGGGGCCTTCCGGCTGCGGCAAAAGCACTACTCTCAACCTGATCTGCGGACTTCAAAAGCCTACAGCAGGCAAAATCTTCTTTGGAGACGACGATGTGACAAACCTTCCTCCGGAAAACAGGGGGGTTGGGCTGGTATTCCAAAATTACGCCCTGTATCCCCACTTGACCGTGCAGAAAAACATTATGTTTCCTCTTGAAAATCTAAAGGGCAAGGATAAACTTACCAAAGAAGAAATGCAGAAACGTGCCCTGGATGCTGCCCGGCTCGTGCAGATCCAGGAGCTGATGGACCGCAGGCCCGGGGAGCTTTCCGGTGGCCAGCAGCAACGCGTGGCAATTGCCAGAGCCCTGGTCAAAATGCCCCGGGTGCTGCTTCTGGATGAGCCCCTGTCCAATCTGGATGCCAGGCTGAGACTGCAGACAAGAGAGGAAATCAAGCGGATCCAGAAAGAAACCGGGATTACCACCATCTTTGTCACCCATGACCAGGACGAGGCAATGAGTATTTCCGACCTGATCGTAGTTATGAAAGAGGGCGTGGTACAGCAGATTGGCAGGCCCCAGGAGGTCTACGACAATCCGGTGAACCTGTTTGTTGCTAAATTCCTGGGCACTCCTCCCATCAACGTCTTCCGCGGAACCCTCAGGGACGGCAAGCTGTTTATCGGGGACGATGCATGCCTGGATGTCCTCTGCGCGGCGCCACAGAAGGCTTTGGAAGCGGGCACCCGCCGCGGGACACCCGGATCAGATTCCGCCGCGCCAGGTTCCTCCGAACCGGACACTGCTGCCTGCGATGCCTCTGGGCCGGACACTGCCGCTCGAGGTTCCTCCGGACAGACCACTGCCGCTCGCCATGCCTCCGGACCGGACACTGCCACCCCAGGTTCCTCCGGACAGACCACCGCCGCACGCGATGTCCTGGTGGGCATCCGCCCGGAGGGATTTATCCTGCAGGAGGACGGCCCCCTGCACTGTCGGCTGGACCGCCTGGAGGTAATGGGCAGGGACGTCAGCGTGGTCTCCACTCACGAATGCTCCGAAAATATGTCCATCCGCTCCATTATCGCCGCCGAGAGTTCTGTGGATCCGGGCAGCAAAGTCGTGCGCTTTGGCTTAAAGCCATCAAAGGTCTTCATCTTTGACAAAGATACCGGTAACAGGATATCTTGATTCCGGCGCGCGGATCCCTTTCGAGAACAAAATATGACGAAAGCCTTTGGCTGACTGAACAATTCCGGCTCCGCGCGGCGTCCAAAGACGCCGGGATGCCGGAACAAAATTACGCCCCCGGTGCATGCATCGGGGAATGCAACCCGAAGCGTTTAAAATAAGGAGACTTCAAATCCATGGAAAAAAATAATCTAAAGGGCTGGCTTTACCTCCTGCCGGCGTTCCTTTTCCTGGGCGCTTTTATGATATACCCTTTGATCGACGTCTTTGTCTACTCCTTTGAGGAAGGATATAACTCCGCGTCCCAGACCTTTTCCGGAGTAGGCACGTACAACTATTCCTATGTCCTGCACGACCCTTACTTTCTGCAGGCGTTGAAAAACACGTTCATTCTGGTCATCATCACGGTGCCCCTTTCCACCGGGATCGCGCTGCTGATCTCTGTGGGCTTAAGTTCCATCAAGCCCCTGCGGGATTTATTTCAGACCGTCTACTTCCTGCCCTATGTGACAAACACCCTGGCTGTAGGACTTGTGTTCATGATTTTATTTAAAAAGACACCCTACTCCGACGGGCTGGTCAACCTGCTCATCAACTGCTTCGGCCAGGCATCCGTAGATTTTATCGACGGGCCCTACTGGGCGAAAATGTTCGTGCTCTGCTTTTACACCATATGGGTGGTCATGCCTTTCAAGATCCTCATTCTGACCAGCGCTCTCGCCTCTGTGAACCAGGTTTACTATAATGCGGCAAGGGTGGACGGGACGTCCCGGTTCCGGATTTTCCGCAGGATCACACTGCCCATGATCTCACCCATGATATTTTACCTGGTCATCACGGGCTTTATCGGCGCATTTAAAGCCTACAGCGACGCCGTTGCGCTGTTTGGCACCAATTTAAACGCCGCGGAGATGAATACCATTGTGGGCTACGTATACGACATGCTGTACGGCGACAGCGGCGGCTATCCCTCCTATGCTTCCGCGGCGGCTATCATCCTCTTTGCCATCGTTCTCACCATCACCTGCATCAACCTGCTGGTCAGCAGGAAGCATGTGCATTATTAAGGAATTGATACCCTTTACTGGGAGATTGAAAAGAATACGCCAATGTCAAGGAACTAAATTCCTTATGGAGGTTTGAAATGGATAATCAACTCAATTACGAAAAAATTCAGAAATCCGCAAAAACAAAAAATATCCTGCGGAACATAGCAGTCTACGCACTGCTCTCTTTCTGGGCGCTGCTGGTCCTGTTTCCCTTTTACTGGATGGTGCTGACCTCTGTGAAGACCTACGGCTCCTACAATGCGGAGCACATTCCGTCATTTTTCACGCTCTCACCCACTCTGCAGAACTATGCGGACGCTTTCACCGCGGTTAAATTAGGGAGATACTTGCTCAACACCCTGTTCTTCACCCTTGTCACCACTGCGGTCATGCTGGTGGTGATCACCCTCGCCGCCTTCGCCTTTGCGCGGCTGGATTTCAAGGGCAAGAACCTTGTTTTCACCCTGTTTCTCTCCCTGATGATGATCCCCAACGAGCTGGTAGTCATCACCAATTTTACCACCATAACGAACCTGGGGCTGCGCAACACCTTCACCGGGCTGATCCTACCCTCCGTGACATCCGTTTTCTATATTTATCTGCTCCGGGAAAATTTCGCCCAGATACCGGACGAACTCTACTACGCCGCCAAGGTTGACGGCACCTCGGACCTGAGGTATCTGCGCAGGGTGATGATCCCCATCTGCAAGCCCACACTGATCACCATCGTCATCCTGAAAGTCATAGAGTGCTGGAACTCCTATGTGTGGCCCAGGCTCATCACCGACGATGCTGACTATTACCTGGTCTCCAACGGTATCCAGGAGATACGGGAAAACGGCTTCGGCCGGGAAAATATCCCCGCCATGATGGCTGCGGTTGTGGTCATTTCACTGCCCCTCATCGTGCTTTTCCTCCTATTCCGCAAAAAGATCATGGCAGGCGTCGCAAGAGGAGGTACGAAGGGATGAACCGTATACGAAAAATATTCCTGACTTTATTTTTGGCTACAGTCAGCCTCTTTCTGCTGACATTGACAGGCTGCCACGGCTCCCAGGGCCTGGACGCCTTTGTCATACCGGAAGAATTTGACACCACGAAAAATTATGAGATCACATTCTGGGCAAAAAATGATACCAACAAGACCCAGACGGATATCTACAAGAAAGCGATCGCGGACTTTGAGCGCCTCTATCCCAATATCACCGTGGGCTTAAGCCTGTACACGGACTACGGCAGGATATACAACGATGTGATCACAAATATTGCCACCAAGACCACGCCCAACGTCTGCATTACCTATCCGGACCACATTGCCACCTACCTCACAGGCATCAACATCGTGGTTCCCCTGGACGATCTGTTTGCGGACGGGAAATACGGGCTGGGAGGCAGCCAGGTGCGGTTTGACTCCACCCCAAGGGAGGAGATCATCCCGCAGTTTCTGGAGGAATGCTCCTTTGGCGGCAGTCATTACGCGTTCCCTTTTATGCGCAGCACAGAGAGCTGCTACATCAACAAGACCTATGTGGAGGCGCTGGGCTATACTTTGCCGGAAACCCTCACCTGGGACTTTATCTGGGAAGTCTCCGATGCCGCGGCCGCAAAGGACAGCGAGGGAACTTACCTGGTCAACGGCCAGAAAGTCATGATACCCTTTATCTATAAGTCCACTGACAACATGATGATCCAGATGCTGAAACAGAAAAACGCCGGCTACTCCACGGCGGACGGCGAGATCCTGATCTTTAACGACACTACCAGGGAATTGCTGTATACAGTGGCGGAGCATGTGAAAAAGGGCGCCTTTTCCACTTTCAAGATTTCCAGCTACCCCGCCAACTTCCTCAACGCGGGACAGTGCGTCTTCGCCATCGACTCCACTGCCGGCGCCACATGGATGGGCACTCACGCTCCACTGTCCGACATCAGCGCGGATTCCCTGGTGGAATTCGAGACTGTTGTCATGCCGATCCCGCAGTTTGATACCGCAAATCCGCAGATGATATCTCAGGGTCCCTCCGTCTGCGTCTTTAACAAGAGCGACCCACAGGAAGTCCTTGCCTCATGGCTTTTTGCCCAGTACCTGCTGACCAACCAGGTACAGATTGCCTACGCGGAGACAGAAGGGTACGTTCCTGTGACCTCCAGGGCACAGTCCGCCGCCGAATACCGGGATTACCTCTCCCGCGGCGGGGAGGACAACACGCTCCACTATGATGTGAAGATCAAAGCCTCTCAGCTGCTGCTGGACAATATTGACAATACTTTCGTAACTCCTGTGTTCAACGGCTCCACATCCCTCAGAGACGCCGCGGGCCAGATGATCGAGAACGTGACGAAATCCGTCAACCGCAAGGAAACCGTGGATGACATCTACATGGAAAAGCTCTACAGCGACGTGACCTCCCTGTACCGCTTAAACAGGAATACCTCCACCGCCGCAGGCAAGGCGGATCTGGGAGAACTCCCTCCCACCGCGGTCTTCCTGTTAGCTTCCCTGGCGGCTGCCTGGCTCCTGATTGTGCTGTATGTTTTGTTACAGGCTGTAAAAGCAGGTAAAATTAGGCACAATACCCATTGATTTATTGTGATTTTACGGTATAATAGCATTGTTTATGGAAGCACGCCCGCAGCATGACTTGACATTCTCCGCCATAAAGGCGGTTTTGATCTGCCAGGGTTCCTATGACCCAAGACGGGCGGCGTTTCTTTCGACAAAAAACTAAGAAAAGAGGAGTACCCATGAAAAAAACATTACTTTTATCTCTCGTACTTTCACTTGTTTTTGCTTTTTCCGGCTGCGGTTCTTCTGATGATCCGTCTGTCAAGTCTGAAGGAGTTATGACTTACGCGGAGTATGCGGCAGCGGCTCTGGATGCCCCTGTGGTCATTGAAGCTTATGTCCAGGGCAAACAGTCATGGTGGGAGAACAAAGCCACCATTTATGCTCAGGATAAGGACGGCGCTTACTTCCTGTACGAGCTGCCCTGTTCCCAGGCTGACTACGATAAGCTTGTCACCGGCACAAAGATCAAAGTCACAGGCAAGAAAACCGCATGGTCCGGCGAAGTCGAGATCATTGATTCCAGCTTTGAAATCCTGAAAGGCAGCTACATAGCAGAAGCAGAGGACGTAACCGCCCTGCTGGATTCCGACGACCTGATCAACCACCAGAACAAAAAGGTTGCTTTCAAGGGCATGACCGTGGAAGCCATCGGCAAGGACGACCAGGGCAACGATGCCGCGTTCTTCTACAGGGACAACAATTCCGGCCAGGAGGGCGACGACCTTTACTTCAACGTATCCCTCAACGGCAAGACCTATACTTTCACTGTGGAGTCCTATCTCTGCGACAAGGACACGGACGTCTACAAGGCAGTCAAGAACCTGAAGATTGGCGACAAGATCGATATGGAGGGCTTCCTGTACTGGTATAACGGTGTAAACCCCCACATCACCTCTGTGACAGCGTCCAAATAAAAAATCCCGAAGCAAACGGAATGTTACAGTTCCCTAGACTTGTCATTGCCTGCGGGAATAAAAAACATACATAAAACCGAAGCGGAGAAATAATCCTGCCCAAGTTTGAGCAAAGAAAGGCTGATAAGCTGGCTAAGTATAAACGCCATCGCTTATCAGCCTTTTTTCTGCCAACCGTCTTCATGGGCTACAGGTTGGCATTTGCAAACGTCTTCTCATCCAATATAGCGAATTATGTAGATGATCCAAAGGTGAATGGGATAATAAAAATAAAAGAAGTATTTTCCAAAATCTGTTTTTATTCCACGCCTGCCATTATATAACAGGATAAAAGGAAATACGAGGAAATACAAAGGCTCGCTAAAGGGTAACAGCAATGCTATTATCTGAATAAGAATATATCCGGCAATCCGATATGCAACATTCTTCTGAAAGAAATATTGTATAAACATAAATGGTAATAACACTGTTCCCCATTCCCCCCATAAAAAACCTGTTATAAAACAATTAGCCGAGAGGATCAGATACAAGGTTCTTCTTTTTTTATCCTTTGACCACTGTATGATTGCCAATGCCAATACGCCCATGGCAAGTGTGAAAATAACATTATTATTGATAGGCTGAAACTCTGCTGCAGAGGAAAAGATTCTGTTTAATATTGTATTTCCCGCAAAAACAATTCCTGCTAATGCAAATAAGCGGAAACAGTATTTTTTTACATTTCCTGTATGACGGATTCCCTCCACTGCAAAAAAGGCGAACATAGGCGCTACGCCACGGGATATCACACTAAAAACAGATATCACATTCGGGGATATGATATTGTTTAGATAGTGCAAATGATCTAATGTCATTAATATGATTAATATAACTTTTATTTGAAATGCGTCTAATATTCTTATTTTTTTCACAGCAGTCCCCCCTTAAAGTTCCGTCTCTCCACTCCTACGCCCCCGCCTGGAAGAAAATTCCATCTGCTGAGGACACATAACAGGCAAAGCAAAATACCTGTCGCCGCCGCAGGCGCCCGAAAATGGAGCAGCGTGTTTTTCCGTGGCCGAAATACTTCCACTTTTATTATACATCAGTGAATCAACTGTGTAAATATCTTAAGTTTACCCCTCAAATCTGATCCCCTCTGCAAGCAACAGAATATCCTTACAGTTCACACGTCAGTTTGCTCAGGCTCAAAATTTCATGCCTGCCCGAAATTTTAAGCTGACGGGCTGACAAAGAGAACACCCTATCATGAGCACGAACATCAGGAAAGCACCTCAGGTGTGTTCTGCAAATGGTAAGTAAACTGTAATCCGTTCTTTTCATCCTTGTTATATTATGTTATACTCATTTACAAGACCCAGCCCTTTACGAGATGTGTTCCAGGACTGCAATTATACATATAAGGAGAACTGTATGAATTCAGAAATTGTCTTGTCAGCGCGGATAGAAAACATTATAGCAAAGCAGGAGCCACAGAAAGATATTCTCAGACAAACAGAGGAGTTTGTACGGGAAGTTTTGGCGCCTTGCCCTGAACGGTATGATATGACTTATCGTTACGAACACTCGCTGCGGGTGGCTTCGTGGGGCCAGAAGATCGCAAGAGAAGAAAGTCTGCCGGAAATTCCGTTAATGATGGCGTGTCTGCTTCATGATGCGGGTTATCCTGAGTGCAGGACCATGGAAGATTGGAACCGAAATCCTGCATTCAGCGAAATAGTCACACGAAAATATCTGGAAAAAATCCATTATGATGAGAGCCTGACCGAAAGCATTTGCAGGGGCGTCCTGTATCATGACAGGTGGAATAACTTCCCGGAGGATTTGTCGGCTTTTGAACTGAGCGTCCGGGACGCAGATGACTTGGACCGTTTTGACGTGATGCGTCTGTGTCTACTGGGACATGGCGATATTGGAGAGCATTCTGCGGAGAAAATTTCTGAGAATTGCCGGAAACGACTGCAGTGGGAGGAAAATGCTCGAAATCGGATCTGCGGAACGGAGACCGCCAGGAGATTCTGGATGGAAAGAATGGACATGTACCGGAATTTTTACAGAGAATTACTGCGCCAGATGGAAGATACGAGGGAAATTTAGCTTAAATTTTGCATGCTGAAACGCATATGACCATAATGATCTGTCAGACAGTGTCTGACAGATCATTATAAGCACGGGCGGATTCTTTCTTATCCCAGTCAACTGTCCTGCTCCTGCGGATTAATTCCGTCAGTTCCTGTGCCATTTCCACTAAAACCTTATCCTGCATCTTTGTCAGGACTTCAGGATCTGCTGACAGCGCATCATAAAAAGCCAGTTCCTCCATTGACAACCCTTTTGATTCAAAATTCTAATTTGACAATCCTCACGCGTAAAAGCGTAGCCACTGACAATCATATCAGCCCGATCCGCAATCTCTCTAATTTTGTCCATATGCTAACCTTACCTCCTTAATAGGTTTCAAAAATTGTAAAGCATCAATATACAAATTTTTCAATATCGGAACCAAATCGATATACTCTTTTTCGGGTTCCTGATTATGCCGATATTTCGCCATGACCACCATATAACCATTATCCCAGTCCTTTATAGCGGTAAAATATTCCAGCGAATACGGCCCACGGAAACGCACAGTCCACTTTCCATATTGAAATTTAATCATGTCTCCATTATTGCTTAGATAAGCTTTCTCTGTACCCATGTCACACCTCCATATAAAACAGCCATCGCTGCCTCTCATCCCTGCCGCCCACGGACATTATCTACAACACATACTTGTTTGAATATGTACCATGATACAGCATCATATTAACATTCCTCCATTCTTTTCACAAATCATTAACATATCGTCAAGCGCGTCCTCCAAAGACAGTGTATGCTCCACATCATAATTTTCTTTTAAGAATTCTATTGCGGTATAGTTTATTTGTTTTCTTTCTTCACTCATAATATACACCTCTCAAATGCAGATAACAGAATATGACGATTCCCATCATGCAGTTCAAAGTTCATATCCAATCGCCCCCAGCTTCCTTCTTATTTCATCTTCCAGCTCATGTGACTGGGCAAACAATCCTGACAATTCCGAAGTCAATCTCTGCATTTTTTCCTCAAAAGGTTCTCCGTCATCTTCTTCCTGCTCTATCTCCACATATCTCCCCGGAGTTAAGATGTAATCCTGTTTCCCTATTTCCTCCAAGGACGCTTCCTTACAAAATCCCCGAATATCCTCATATTCTTTCCCCTGTCTCCAATTCTGGTATGTATCTGCGATCTTTCTGATATCATCTTCTGACAGTCAGCCCTTTCCGCGGCTTTGCAGCCGTTCCTTCAGATATTCATACCGCCGGCGCTTTTCCTCCTTGCCGAAGTGCCCTGGCGTCTCACGCTCCTGGCGCTCGTTTCCCTCATAGCAGAGCTCCTTTGCTCTCTCGCCGAACTGCTCGCTGGTAAGGTCAAAGGTGCAGCCGTCAATCACATTATAGCAGTGTACGCCCCCATTGTCGGTAGGCATGGCGTAGACCTCGCCTCCAAATATGTCCTGGGCCAGGAACGCCGTTATGGAGCACTGCCCCAGCGTCTTATTATCCTCCGTCCATTCGGACCGCATCCGCGGGGCGCAGGTATCTGCACACCAGATAGCGGAAAGCGCGTCATACAGGTCCATGGGCGTCTCAATACCCGGGTAAATATGATTGACTGCTTTCACCTTGTCTGCTGCCTGCCAGCCATAAAAATTGTACTCCATAAAAGCCTCCTTCTGTTATATCCTGCTCCATAAAACAAATACCGTATCTCGTTGATTACACAGACAATATTATACCAAAAACAGAAGCCAATTTCCACTTATAAATCAAAAACCCCGCAGCAAGCTGACGGGGTTTTTGACCCTCGCGGCATTCGTCAAGGTCCCAGAGAAGTAAACTTTAAGGAAGTTCACTTCCTTGGACTTATGACTCATTGCCCGCGGGAATAAAAGGGAAGGGGCGGAATAATTTCGGCAGAATAATTTCAGGCGGGGACGTAAAGGACCGCCCCCGCCTGTATCTGTATCTATTCTGATTCCTGCCTGCGCTTTCTTCCCCGCCTGCCTGCCGTCATTTTCCTGAGCAGCAGAATCAATGCTGCAAATATCGTTACCGCGCCTGCCGCAATTCCTGCCGCGATCACCTTCTTTTGGGAGGTCTGCTCCGCCACGCAGAAATACTCCTGTGTCCCCGTCATCTCAACCTGCAGATACTGCCCCCTTACCCTGCTCTCCTGTTCTGTCCAGCATCCGTCCTTATAGCCATAGACAACAGCCTTTTTGTACGGATTCAGAAGCCTTACCGCAAAGCGGTCATTTTCTCTGATGCTGCTGTTTTCAATAGATATTTCATATACTATATTGTCCCTGTCTTCTATCTCCTCAGGAGGTGCAAAGCTGCTGAGCGTGGCATTCAATACTGCGTCCTCGGTAAACATTTCCTCCACTAAGGCATAAGGTTTTACTCTGACGGTTTCGGTTGTATTCACTTCTTCCCCGCCGCTGCTGGTGACAACGGTGACATTTTCCTTATATTGTCCCTGTATCACATATGTGCCCTCCATGATCTGCCCCGATACGTCCGGCCACACGCCGTAAAAGCCCTCCTTATCCGGTATGCGCGGATAAACCAGACTATCCAGACTGGCGCCATACGGAACTTCCTGTGTTCCAAGTATGGTATCCTCTACCCGATAAACTACCTTGAGATGCCAGAATTCCAGCGGAATCTGTTCCACCGTGAGAAGATCATTGTAGGAAATGGGTTCCGCCACACCCACATAGCTGATATTATCAATGCCATATATATTTCTTCCCACATAATAGTTTCCGGAGACTTTCGCCTCTCCCGCCTCCTCATACGGCGTGATCTGCCCCACAATGGCGCCTGATCTGCCCTTCTCCGCCTTCACGGAAGCCATGGCGTAGCAGTCCTGAAGTGTGTCCGCATAGCCTGCAATACCACCTACATTGCTGCCGCCTGATACAGAACAAAGGGCATAGCATTTCTTGATAATGGTGAAAGACTCCCCACAGATGCCGCCCACATAGCCGCCTTCCGTGCTTTCTACGCTTCCAAAGCATTTTGATTCCACAATAATACCATGGTCCATATAACCGCAGATACCGCCTGCCCCATCCTTTTTCGCAGTCACATAGCCCTCGTTCACACTGTCCGTCACCAGACATTTGGTAATAAAACGTCTGCCAATCTCATATTCAATTTTGCCTGCCGCGCTGTCCTCCGGATCTTCGTCGTCTATGGACATGGAGCCTGCTATGCCGCCCACATTGATATCGCCTTTGACAATGCCCCTGTTCGTACAGGTTTCCACCCTGCCTGTGGTAATCGTATCAAGGTCATCAATGTCCACATCTTCGTAAAGCTCCTCAATACTTAACTCCTGCACATCAACGATACGGTCTGCAAGCAGGTTGAACACCACATTGAGCTGATCGTTCACCGCCCTGAAGTCATCGTTCAGAATATCGGTATTTATGTCAGTATGGTCATTTAAAACCTTAATGCTGTCCGATAAACCTTTTAACTGGTCATGGAACGCCTGCTTGGTTATGCGGAATGCTTCGTCTGATTTTCTGAAGGTAACATCAGGCTGTGCATTTATGTAATTGACAATCTCTTTGACGCCGTCCGTGGCCGCCCGCAGGGAATCTATGATCAACTGCATATTGTCCGTTACCGCGCCCAGACTGTCCAGCGCATCCCCTAAACCTTCGGATACGTATGGGGACAGGATATTGTAGATTTCCGCACAATCGCTCAATATGGAAGAAGCCGAGGCCGTCACATTTCCCAGCGATTCCGTAAGCTTTATCACTTCCCGCGCCAGCTCATCCCTCTCTGCCTGTGTAAGCTGATCCCAGCTCTTGACACTGCCGTCCGCATTCGTGGTGATATCCCTGATCCTGTCCGCCGTATCTTCCACGTCAGATGACGCCTGTTCCAACTCATCTATCGCACTCATAATATCGTCCCTGGACGTGTCCACCGCCTGCTTATGGTTCTGTTTCATAAAACAGATCTGAACTGTACATGGCGCGCTGGCTTCCGTGATATCAAACTCATACACGTAAGATCCGCTCTGTTTTTTAGATATGGGAATCGCGCTGCCATCCATGTCCGTCACAACAGGCGCTTTTTCCAGGGCATATCCGGAATCCGGCTTCACCCTCAGAGTCACCATGCCATCCGCACTGCCGCTGCAGGAGGCGCCGCCGCTGAAATTTGACACCAATATAATATGGATTGGTTCAAACTGCGCCAATACCTTAACTTCTTCTGCAGGCATGATAAACGAATACTGTTTGCCGTCGCTTTCCTTTGTTACCGGAATTTCCTCTCCGCTTCCCACAACCGTCAGATATTTTAATACATATCCTCTGCCGGAGACAGGGGTAACATATACTTCTTCACCTTCTTCGGCTTTTTTCAGGCTCGCTGTCACCTGGCCGCCCGTACTTGACGCTGTGGTAATCTCATGGCTCCCGGCATTGCTGCCGCCTTCCGCAGTGTCACCGTTTCCGCCCGTATCGCCGCTGCCTGCCTCCTCTGTAAAATTGACATATACCTTGATATTACCCTCGGCAAATTCCTTTGTATCCAATACATATTTATAAATATTGTTTTCTTCTGTAAGCTCTGACAATGCTACCGTCCTTATGGATTCCCAATCCGGCACTTCCTCATCCAAATCCACAAGGCTGCCTTCATCGGGCAGCTGCCCGCTGTCTTTTTCCTCACCCGCAGCGCCGTTTGTTTCTGATGAAGACATATCATCTTTCCCTTTGTCCGTGCTGCTTCCTGGATCTTCCTCCGGCGTCTTTCCCGGCTCCTTGTCTGCGATGCTGCCCGCATCTGAGGACGGCGTCTTCTCCGGCTCCTTTTCCGTGCTGCTTCCTGCACTCTCCTCCGGGATCTTCTCCGTACTGCTTCCCGCACCTTCTGCCGGAATCTTTCCCGGCTCCTTCTCCGTGCTGCTTCCCGCATTTTCCGTGCTATTTCCTGCATCTTCCTCCGGGGTCTTCTCAGGTTCCCTGTCTACGCTGCTGCCCGCATCCTCCTGCGGCGTTTTTCCTGGCTCCTTCTCCGTGCCGCTGCCCGCACCTTCCTCCGGCGTCTTTCCCAGCTCCTTGTCTGCGCTGCTTCCCGCATCTGCGGGTGGTGTCTTCTCCGGCTCCTTGTCTGCGCTGCTTCCCGCACCTTCCTCCGGCGTATTTCCCGGCTCTTTTCCCGTGCCGCTGCCTGCATCCTCCTCCGGCGTCTTTCCTGGCTCTTTATCCGTGCTGCTTCCTGCACTCTCCTCCGGGATTTTCTCCGGCTCCTTCTCCGTGCCGCTGCCCGCATCCTCCTGCGGCGTTTTTCCTGGCTCCTTCTCCGTGCCGCTGCCCGCACCTTCCTCCGGCGTCTTTCCCGGCTCCTTCTCCGCGCTGCTGCCGGGAGCAACCATGATCTCCAGAGCGCTGTCGCTGTCCAGCGTATACCCTTCTGCAGGGACGATCGTTATTGTATACCTGCCGGAGGATCCCGACGTTTTGTACGCGCTGCCTCCTGCGGCAGACTCCAGATACACACCTGCATCACCATCTACTTCCGCCGCATAAGTCACCTTTACCGTAACATCATGGCCGGGCATGGTAAAGATATATTTGTTGGCGTCACTGCTGCTCTCCCGCACCGTGACTCCGTCAGCCGTGATTTCATCCAGTTCATATCCTTGGAGAGCCGCCGCCGTCACCGTGACTTCCTCGCCCTCCTCCGCGCTGCTCTTGTCAGCACGGACGGCGCCGCCTGCACTGCTCACACATTTTACCTTATGGATGTGGCCTGATTTCTCAACAAATACCGCCTCCACTACCACAGACGCATTATCTTTCAGGTATGCCTCCCGGCTCAGGGTAATCTCATTGCTGTCATCTCCCTCATAATCCCCGTCGTACCAGCTCCCGTCTACATAGAAGCAGCTGAATTCATAACCATTGTCCGCCGCAGCCCGAAAAGTCTCACTGTCGCTGTCCACAGAAGTAAGGACCGAACCTCCCACAGTAGATTTCACCAGAAAAGTCCCCCTATAAGCAAACTCTGCGCTCACCACAGCATTTTCTGCCGGCATGATAAATGTATACTCATTGTCGGATTGTTTTGTCACAGATATACTGTTTCCGTGTACATCTTTCACCTCAACAGAACCGTCCTTAAGCCTGTATCCGCTGTCCGCCCTCACCGTGACAGTGACCTCGGTATTCTCATCCGGCGATGTGACATTGGACACCAGAGTTCCCCCCACAGTAGAGAGCAGGGCAAGCCTCTCGTAATTTGTTTCCTTATCCTGGGAATCCTCCAGCTTTCCCAGGATATCCAAAGCGTCTTTCAGCCTCCTGACCGTATCGTTCAGATCCCACAGACCATCCCATGCCATGCTGATGCTGTCCAATACTGGCGGCAGCATATCCATCACATATTCCATACGTCCTGTAAGCGAATTGAGCGCATCAATATTACTGTCCGCGAAATCCGTAATCTGGTCCACCAGCGCATCCCCCATGTCTATGCTGCCATTCACATATGCCTGCATGACATCCACATCGCTTTTCGCCAGATTCTTTGTGTTCTGCATATCGTCAATAGTTTTCTCCATCAGATCATGGAGCTTATTAATGGCATTTCTGAGCGATTCTGCTTCGCGAACCTCAATAAACGGCTCCATCTGCCCCGCAATACCGCCCACGTCCTTACGCCCATACACGGTTCCTCTGTTCACGCACAGGGATATGATGCCGGACTGACGGCCTGCGATACCCCCGATATTGTAACCTGTATGCTCATAGCCCACTGTCCCCACATTGGTACATCCTGACAGGATACCGTCCGAAAATCCGGCGATGCCGCCTGTGTCCACGCCGCTGTAAAGCTCCACGTCATCGTAGCTGGCAAGGCTGTCAAAAATCCCCAGGCCGCCCATCTCATCATCCTGCCACACCCACTCGCTGTCATCATTGATACCTGCATAATTTGTGCAGTTATTGACCGCGCCGTGATTGATACCGGCGATACCGCCTGTGGAATAATAACCTGTAACTCTCCCCCTGACGGCACAGCCCGAAATCGTGGCCGTACTCTCATTGATGCCCGCAATACCTCCCACCGTATCGCGCCCGCTCACTGTCCCCTGAAATGTGCAGTCCTTCACCTCGCCATAATTGACGCCGCATACACTTCCCACACATTCCCTCTCGTTTTCTGAATCCACACTGCCCTGCAGTTTCAGGTTACGTACAGTGCCAGTCTTCCCTATATAGCGGAAAAAACCCGTCGCATAGCTGTCGCCTTTATAATCAAAACCGGAGATAATATGCCCGCCCCCGTCAAAGGTTCCGCTGAATACAGGAATTGGCTTGAATTCAACTCCTGCCAGATTCAGATTGCTCTTTAAGAAGATATATTTCCCTTCCGACCAGGAATCTACATAGCACTTCTCCGAAAGCTCCAGCAGATCCTCCACCGAATTGATCTCTATGCATTCCGTATACTCCTCTGCCGCTTCCTGTCCTTCCTCTTTTGCATAGAGCGACCGTGCCGGCAGAAGCCCAAGGCACAGTGACAGCACAAGGACCAACGATAACATTTTACCAATAAACCTTTTTTCAGCTGTTCTGCACATTTATGCCATCCTCCTTCCCCCTTGCGGGCATCGCCAGCGCCTCCCTGCCCTGCGCCGGTTCCGCAGGCATTGCCCCGTTTTCCGTCTGCTTTTCAATCCTGCCCATCCTCACAAGCAGGTTTGTGTCACCGCGCACATAGCCATGGAACTCTCCTGTCACAACACCGTCAATCTGTCCCTGTATAAGGCCGTCCACACGCATCAGACCGCTGACATGCTCCAGTTTCAACGGCATGGACACGGCAAATGACGTCTTGTCAATAATCTTTTCCCCCACAAGCAGGATCTGGGGAAGCACAAACATTACAGTGATGATGGACAGCACCGTACCCCGGGACAGGCACTGCCCTATGCCGCACACCGCACCATTGGAGGACATCTGCCCTATGAAGAACCCTGCCAGCACCATCATGGTGCCTGAAGTAATGATTGTGGGGAACGCAAAATTCAGTGTCTCCACAATGGCGTCTTTCTTGGACATTTTATCCTTCAATTCCATAAAACGTCCGGAAATCACAATGGCATAATCAATATTGGCGCCCATCTGGATCGAGGACACGATCAGGTAGCTTAGGAAAAACACATTGTTCTGCTCCAGCGCCGGAAAAGAGAAGTTGATCCATATGACTCCCTGTATGACAAGGATCAGGAGTACCGGCATGCCCGCGGACATAAATGTGAACAAAAGCACTACAAGCACCGCGACGATGGATACCACGTTTACCACCTTGTTGTCACGCACAAAACTTTTGGACAGGTCATAATCACAGGTAGGCTGCCCCGGTATCAGAATCTCTCCCTCATAATACTTGCCCGCTATTTCATGCAGCTCATCCAGGAAGGCGAAGGTTTCTTCCCCTTCCTCCGGCACTGTGAGATAAATCAGCATACGGCTGTAGTCTTCACCCTGAAGCTGGTCAAGCGCTATCTGCATCTTGGTGTGGGCTTCCTCTATATCCTCCATCAGGTCATCGTCAAGGGTGACATACCCCTCATTCACCTCGTCATAAAGGAACATGAAAATGTCAATCAGCGGCACACTGTAGTTGGAGAACCCGTTTACGATCTTCGCATAATTTTCGTCGCTGACCGCATAAGCCATGTACAGGACTTCCGCAATCTCATAATCTATTTCAAGCAGTTCCGAGAAATTTCTCGCAGTCAGCTTGTCTGTCAGCATATAGCCGTCCATGGCCTCCGTGTTCGCGAGCCCCTGGGAGTGATCCACCTGGGGACACGCGTCAATCTCCTTCAATAGCCTTTTTTCTTTCTCGTAATTACCCGCGGGCACTATGAGCGCCACAAAATTATTGCTGCCAAAGCTCTCGGTGATCAGTTCTTCCGCAATGTCCGCCTCGCTCTGTATCGGCGTGTCAAGCATGGTGTAACCATATACATAAGGGCATTTTGACGAGATTATGTAAGCCACAATGATCACCACGAAGAAGACCGGCGGCAGGATAAACCGCGTGGCATGGTCAAATTTCCCCACAAATGATATCTTAGGGATAAAGCTCTTGTGTGCCGTGCGGTCCATTGCCTTCCCAAACAGCATGATAAGCCCCGGCATTAAAAGGAATACCGAAAACAGGGAAAGGAAAATCGCCCATATAAGGCACATTGCCATGTCGATGCCAATACCGAATTTCATAAACGCCATGGCGATCAACCCGCCTATGGTGGTAAGCGAACTGGAAAAGATCTCCGGAATAGCCTTACTCAAGGCTACGATATCCGCCTCCCTGATGCCCAGCGTCCGGTGTTCTTCTTTATAGCGATTGCAGAAAATAATAGCATAATCCACAGAAAGCGCCAGCTGCAGTACAATTGTCACCGAATTGGAAATAAAGGAAATGGTACCCATCATGAAGGACGTTCCTTTGGCGATCAGGGCCGAGGCGCAGAAGGTCAACAGCAGCACAGGCACCTCCGCCCAAGTCTGGGAGGTAAACAAAAGCACGGAGATGACCACGATGGCAACCAGTACGCTGATTGTCTGCATCTCCTTCGCCAGCTGCTCCGCCGACGCATCCCCCATGGAAGTGGATACATAGATATCATATCCCTCCAGCATCCCTTTCACTTCTTCCAACGCCCCCAGCGCACGTTGGTCCGTCTCCTCATATCCGAAAGTGATGTTGTAAAGCGCGGAAAAATTATTATAATAATCAGAGGAGTCCTCAAAATCAAGCATGATAACGCTGTCCAGCATATTCAGCCTCTCATAGAGCTGATATGCCTCATCATAAGAAATGTTCGTCACCATCACCCTGGCTGTACCATAGGTGATAAACTGTTCTTCCATCAGGTCAAGCCCCTTACTTGTCTCGGCGGTGTCCGGCAGATAAGCCGCCAGATTGTTTTCCACCTTCGTCCAGCTCATCGTCACCACAGAGACGATCAGTGCAATCCCAAAAAGCAGGAAAAACAAATTGCGCCTGTCTACGATAAATGTTGCAACCTTGATCATAAACCCGCTTTCCCCGCCGTTCTTTTTTGATGCGTCAGCCATAATATTGTCTCCTCTCATATTCATTTCCCGCAGCGGCTGTCCGATCCGCGGCAGAATTCCATCTTCCTTGCCCAATACAATATGCCTGATTTCCAGAAAATCAATTTTTGTCTTTTACTAGGCAACAGTTGATTTTCTTTTTCAGACATATTATAATAAAACCAGCTGAAAAGACAATAAACACTTTTTCAATATTTGTGTATTTATCAACAGAACCGTTTAGATTTGTCGCTAATTTATAAAATGTTTAGAATAATGGTGCTTATATTTTTATACAGCCTTATCGCGAAAGACCCCGGGAGGATTTTCAGATGCGCTCCTGGCAGCTGAAAATTTCTCCCCCCAAGGGGGGGGCTTTCGCGATAAGGCGGAACTGGAATAAATCAGCCTTGAAGCGAAAGACCCCGGGAGAATTTTCAGATGCGTACTTGGCAGCTGAAAATTTCTCCCCCACCAAGGGGTCTGTCGTTTCAAGGCGGAACTGGAATAGGAGAAAAATAAAATGAACACAGCCAAAACAGACCGCCGTACCCGCAGGACAAAAGCGCTGCTGCTGGAAGGATTGATGCACTTGATGGAAACAAAGGATATCAAAGACATTTCCGTCAAGGAACTATCAGACCTTGTGGACATCAACAGAAGCACTTTCTACCTGCATTACAACGATATTTATGATATGCTGGAGCAAATAGAAAACGAACTTTTTTTAGAATTTAATGCGATATTAGACAGGACCATATGCCGGGAATTCCAACCTGATTCGGCACAGACCACTCTGTTTGAAATTTTTTCTTTTCTGGAAAGACACCGTGATGTGACAAAAACCATAATAGGTCCCCATGGCGACCTTTCTTTTGTCAACCGTATGAAGAACCTGGTCAAAGAGCGTATCCACTGTCTTCTTAACTCAAACCAGCCAAACGGTGACTATGCTTACACAGAAGCATTTGTAGTTTCAGGCTGCGTCGGAGTCATTGAGACATGGCTCAGCCATCCTGCCCCCAAGTCCCCGGAAGATATATCTGCCATGTGCAGTACCCTTCTGACGAAGGGCTCCTTTATATCTTGAATCCTTTTTATGTACCATTCCTTCCCAGGCAGGGGCAGACTGCGGGCTTTTTTTGTCATTCCCTGCCTCCGGTTCCCGCCAGAAGCAGCCTGTCATATTCTTCCCAGGAGATGTATCTGCCGCCCATGCTTTCCAGGTGCTCCGTGCGGAACTGGCAGTCAATGAACAGAAACTCATGCTTCTCCAAAAAACGCGCAAAGGCAATCAGTGCCGTCTTGGAGCCGTTTTCCTTTTCCGAAAACATACTCTCACCAAAAAAACATCTTCCGACCGTCACACCGTAAAAGCCCCCCGCCAGCTCTCCGTCCTCATAAACTTCCACGCTGACCGCATATCCCGCCTTATGTAGGTTCAGGTACGCTTCTTCCATCTCGTCCGATATCCACGTACCCTCCTTAAACTCCCTCTTAACCCGGCACCGGTGCATGGTATCCGCAAAATCCCTGTTCAGCTGCACCAGGATTTCATGCTTCTTCATGTATTTTCTCATGGAATGGGAGACATGTATCTCCTTCGGGAAAATCACAAATCGCTCCTTAGGGCACCACCACAGGATCTCCTCACCTGGGTCATACCACGGAAAGATCCCGTGAGAGTATGCCAGCACAAGGCGCTCCACACTCAGATCTCCTCCCACGGCAAGCAGCCCGTTGGGCTCCGCCAATGTAGGTCCTGGAAAATATATCTCATTCTCATCCAATCGAAAAACCGGCATACCTCTACCCCCATGCTGTCTCTATTTTTTATGCTCTGTGCCAGTCAACCTATGTAATTGTCTAGAGCCAGGCAGCCCTTCCTGCGGCGGTCTTCCAAAGCGCCGAAGGCTGCGCCTCCCTGCGGCGGTCTTCCAAAGCACCGAAAGCTGCGCCTCCCTGCGGCGGTCTTCCAAAGCACCGAAAGCTGCGCTTCCCTGCGGCGGTCTGCCCGCTGGCTCTGAATCTATATTTATGCAAATGTAATCTGAAACTCTCCTCCTGCTGCCGTCAGCATGCACTGACCGCCCTCCTTCAGCCTTCCAAACAGGATCTCGTCCACCAGAAGCGGCTTAATGCTGCCGCGGATGACACGCTCTATCTCCCTGGCGCCGTATTCCACGCTGATGCCCTTGTCCTTGATCAGCTTTCTGGCGCTGTCGTCAGCGGACAATACAACCTTTTTCCTGCCCAGCATGCCCTGCAGCTCCCGCAGCTTCTTATCAATAACCTGTTCCGCCATCCTTTCATCCATACTGCGAAATACCACCACGCGGTTGAGCCGGTTGCGGAACTCCGCCTGGAAAATACGCTTTACCTCCTCCATGATCACGTCCTTTGTCATATCCTGCTCCATGAAACCAATACCGTGCTTACCCATCCGGCTCGCGCCCGCATTAGAGGTCATGATCAGGATCACATTTCTAAAATCCGCCTTCCTGCCCTGATTGTCTGTCAGGGTGGCGTAATCCATCACCTGCAGCAAAATGTTATAAATGTCTGGATGCGCCTTCTCGATCTCATCCAGCAAAAGGACGGCGTGAGGCGTTTTACGGATTTCCTCCGTGAGAAGCCCGCCTTCCTCGTAGCCCACATAGCCCGCAGGCGCACCGATCAGCTTCGCCACAGCATGCTTCTCCTCATACTCACTCATGTCGAAGCGGATCAGCTTTATCCCCAGCTCCTCCGCAAGGCTCCTGGCAATCTCCGTCTTACCCACCCCGGTAGGTCCTACAAAGAGAAGGCTTGCCAGGGGCTTTCCTTCCTCCAAAAGCCCTGCCCTGGAAAATTTTACTGCGTTGACCACCTGGGCTATGGCTTCCTCCTGTCCGTACACGCGGTTCAGCAGGCGCTCCTCCAATGTAGCCAGCGCCTCCGACTCGTCGCTTTCCACAGCCTTCTGAGGGATATGGCAGGTTTTCGACAGGATCTCGTCGATAAGCTTCCTGTTCACCGCCTGACTCGCCTGTGCGGCAGGATGCAGCCGCAGATACGCTCCCGCCTCATCCATCAGATCGATCGCCTTGTCCGGCAGGCAGCGCTCATTGATATACTTTGCGCTCATCTCCACCGCATATTCCAACACCCCGTCTTCATAGGACACTCCGTGATAATCCTCATAATTCTTCTTCAGGCCCTCCAGGATCCGCACGGCATCCCCCGTCCCGGGCTCCTTTATCTCAATTTTCTGAAAGCGCCTCACCAGGCTCCTGTTTTTCTCAAAATGCTTCTTGTACTCCTCGTAAGTAGTTGCTCCGATAAAGCGGATATTGCCTGCGGACAGATAGGGCTTGAGCATATTGGATACATCGAAGCTGCCTCCGTTCACCGCGCCAGCCCCCACGATATTGTGGATCTCATCAATATAGACAATAGGCTTGTCCTCCCTGCTGATGCCCTCCATGACCTTCTTAAATCTCTTTTCAAAGTCCCCGCGGTACTGTGTCCCCGCCAGCAGGCTGCCCAGATCCAGCGAGAAAACCTTCGCCCCCATCAGAGGCTTCGGGACTTTATTTTCATTCAGCAGAGACGCCAGCCCATAGACAATAGCCGTCTTACCGACCCCAGGCTCCCCAATGTGAAGGGGATTATTTTTATCCTTTCGGCACAGGACCTGCATGGTCCTCTCCAGCTCCTCCGCCCTGCCGATCAGCGGATTGACCCCTTCCAGATGCTCGTTCAGGCAGGGGGCGTACTGCTCCCAGGACTCCTTCCGGGAGCCGTCTGTGCCATCCTCCTCTCCATCTTCCCCATCGTCTCCGTGCGGCTGTCCTCTCCTCATTCCGGATATCCCGTCCTCCATCTCGTCATATGCCATGATCAATTCCTGCAGAAGCTCTACCTGCTCTACCCCCTGCACACGCATATAATAGACAGCGTAGCTCTCCTCCAGCTCATAAACCGCACGTATGATATGCGGAAGCTCCACCGACTCCTTCCCGCTGCTCTGCGCCGACAAACATGCCATTTCCAGCATATCCCTCATGCCCTGCGAAAGCTCCGGATGCCCCTCCGGCTTCACAGGCTCCATATATTCCTCCAGATATGATTTCAGGTCCCGATCCAGCTTTTTAATCT
>CAOKQK010000030.1 GCA_948470905.1 uncultured Lachnospiraceae bacterium
ATCTACACTGGTACAGACACTCTTTCCCTACACGACGCTCTTCCGATCTCAAAATGCTCCTCCACAAATTTCAGCTGCCCGTCAAATCTCCTGAGCTCATCTTCTTTCTTATAGATCAAAAAATCCGTATAATATTTGCCACCGTCAGTACACACCATAAGCTCGCCGTCCACAAGCCTGTCCACAATCGGCTCAATATACGCCGCCGGAATGCCGATCATCCTGGAGAGTTCCCCCATATACAGAGGCTTTCCATAGGCTAAGATCAACAGGTTCTGGGCGATCAGGTCGTCCTCCACCAGGCTCATGGGCTCATTCTTTGCACCGGACGATCCGGCATAACTCAGATACAGTTTTCCAGGCAGATAATTATCCTTAACATCCATAGTATCAAGTCCTTTCCTGACCTGATCCCGTCCCGCCGCAAGACGGCTTTTCACCGTCCCCACCGGGATCTGCAGCCTGCCCGCGATCTCCTCCACACTGTTTCCGCCAAAATAATACAGGATCAGCGCCTCCCTGGTGATGCGTGCAAGGTAGCTCACCTCCTGCCGGACCTTTGCATATTCTTCACTGCAGTCCATGATTCGGTCAGCTTCTGCATCATCTCCCGGAATCTCCACACAATTATCAAGATTCACGATCACAGGTCTTCTGTACCTGCGCCGCAGAGAATCGTTGTATTTATGCATCAGCGTGTTGGCAAGCCAGGTCTTGGGATGCTCAATGATTCCGCCCCGGCTGACAAAGGCAACCGCGGCAAGCATGGTCTCCGACACAAGCTCCTCCGCATCATAGCGCGACTCACACCTGGAGGCGGCAAGACGGTTCAGGTCATCATAAAATTTTAAAATATCCTCTGTTTTCATTTCCATACCTTCAGCACTTATGCGGATCTGTCCGGACTTATCCGCCCTGTGCCCTTTGAAAAAGCGTAGAAGAAGCTCTCTGCCGGCTTCTCTGCTTCGGTTTTGAATCGATTCACCTATATAGTCGCCGTATTGCGCCCCCGGTTCGGACTTTTTACTTTTTTTAATTGCCTGAGCCGTCTCTCATACACAGATCACCTGACAGGGTTTGATATCCGTACTTTCCGCCGGTATTTCTTCCACCATCTGGCACCTGAATCCCACTGCAACCGTGCGCAGCTGCAGCGCCTCCCTGCCTGCAAGATATCTGTCATAAAAGCCGCCCCCATAACCGATACGGTTCCGAAGGCTGTCAAAAGCCGCCCCCGGCATCAGCACCAGCGTGCGCTCCGCCCTCTCCGCCGTACAGATATACCTTTCCGAATCACCGGCCGGCTCCAAAATCCCCCTGTAGCCCGCTTTCAGCCGATTTAAATCCTGTATCCTGAAAAATTCCATGAAATGTTCTTCTTCCATGAAATTTTCTTTTTCCATGGAATGTTCTTCTTCCTTGTGCTGCGAAGCTTCCTTTCCCCCTTGCAGCACCTTCGGCACATACACCTTTTTTCCGGCTCTCAACGCCTCCCTTATAATTTCCCCGGTGTCGATCTCACTGCCATAGCTCACAAAGCACAGCAGCTCCTCCGCCCCGTAAAACCACTGATGCCCCAAAATCCTCTCCGTCAAAAGCAGTGCGCCCTTTCTGCGCTCCTCCCCGCTAAGGGCATCCCGCACCGCAAGCACCGCCTTCCTGAGAGCCTTCTTTTCGGCAAGGACTACATCGTTTCCAAGCATTTTCCCTATCTCCATCTGCCACCCCGCAAACTCCTGTCCCCGATAAATCCCGTTCCCTTCCACGGCATTCCACCCATGCAGACATGACCATTTTCCCCGACAGTCCTGTGACCTTGTTTGTACCGCTCCCATTTTCCTCATTGTCAGCCTGGAAAACAGCCCAAGCGGCTCACGCTTTATGTAAGCTTCCCACAAACACAGGCAGGTCAAATCTCTCGTCCTCATGGGCTACAAAGAGGGTGCCTTCATTTTCCCCGTCCAGTATCCTGTGCAGCACTCCGATATCCCTGCTGTTTGCAATGATCATATCCACGTTGGATTTGGTTGCAATCTGCGCCGCCACCAGCTTGGTGTTCATACCTCCCGTTCCCACGCTGCTGCCGGTGGTTCCCTTCCCCATCTCCAGCAGCTCGTCCGTAAGCTCATCCACCTGCCCAATAAACTCCGCATCCGGATTCCTTCTGGGATCGTCCGTATAAAGCCCGTCGATATCCGACAGCAGGATCAGCAGATCCGCATCCACCAGTGCCGCCACGATGGCGGACAGGGTATCGTTGTCTCCGATCTCTATCTCATAGGTTGCCACTGTGTCATTTTCATTGACAATGGGAATTGCCCCCAGTTTCAAAAGTTCGGAGAAGGTATTGTGGGCATTGTAGCGGTTCAGATTGTCCAGGATCGTGTTCTTCGTCATCAAAATCTGCGCCGCCACCTGATTATATTCCGCAAAAATTTTCTGGTAAGTCATCATCAGCCTGGCCTGCCCTACCGCAGAACACGCCTGCTTAACCGCCAGGGACTCCACCCTGCTGTCTACGCGCACATCCTTCATATTGAGGGCATTTTTGCCCGCCGCAATGGCGCCGGAGGTCACAAGGATCACCTCCCTGCCCTGGTTCCGGATGTTGCTCAGCTCCCTCACCAGCCTCTCCATACGGATGTAATCCATGTCCCCTGTCTCCCTGTGGGTCAGGGAAGAAGACCCTATTTTGACCACAATTCTCTTTTTATCCCTCATTTGTTCCCGTAAATGATTCATATCCCGCTCCTGTCACATTGTATCGAAAGTGAATAATAACCCATATCCCCTTAAAGTGCAGCCCGCCTTTATAAAAAAGGCTCATACTCCGCCGCAATGGCCTCAGCCACCCGGATTCCGTCCATAGCCGCAGAAGTGATCCCCCCGGCATAGCCTGCGCCCTCGCCGCAGGGATACAGCCCCTGCACCATGGACTGCAGCGTCCCATCCCTGCATATCCGGACAGGTGAGGAAGTCCTGCTCTCCACGCCCAGCACTATGGCATCCGGCCTGTCAAAGCCTCTGATCTGCCTGCCAAAAGCTGCCATGCCGTCCACAAATGCCTGGTTGCACGCCGGAGGCAGGATTGTGCTCACATCCGCCCACTGGCACAGCCCCCTGCACTGAGGGACAATGACGCTGTCAGGCATGGGATCTCCCGCAGACTCCGTATCTTTGGGAGACGCACCCTCCACGCATTCCTTAAAATCCCCATACCTCTGCATGGGGATCCTGCCCCCGCAGAGATCATATGCCCTTTTTTCCAGAAGCCTCTGAAACGCAATCCCTGCAAGGGGATGATTCATCCCGTCCTCTGTTCCAAAGTCTTCTGGCGTCACTGCCACGATGACGGCGCTGTTGGCATTCTGCCCGTCCCTTCCGCTGTAGCTCATGCCGTTTACTGCTGTCATCCCCGGCTCCGATGATGCGTTGACCACATAACCGCCGGGGCACATGCAGAAGGAGTAGACAGCCCGGCCGTTTCGTCCCCTGGCCGTCACCTTGTACGCCGCAGCCCCCAGCTCGCCCGGCTCCCGCATTCCGTACTGGCTCTCGTTGATCATGGACTGGGGATGCTGCACCCGAAGCCCTACCGCGAAGGCTTTCGCCTCCATGGGAACCCCGTGCCCATGCAGCATCTGAAAGGTATCCCTTGCGCTGTGTCCCACGGCAAGCACCAGCTGCCCGCAGCGTATCCGTTCCTTTCCATTGATGACCACCCCCGTCACCCTCTTTTTCTGATGCCTTGAAGTCTCCAGGACTGATCCCCTGTTCACACCGCCTCCCGGACCATCCCCCGGATTCAACACATCTTCCGGCTCCAAGCCGCCTTCCAGATCCAAGCTCGGTTCCAAGCCACTTTCCGAATCCAACCCCCGATTCAAGACACTTTCCGGATTCGATCCCGAATCCAAGCCGCCTCCCGGACCATCCCCCGGATTCAAACCACTTTCCGAATCCAAACCCGGCTCCAAGCCATTTCCTGTATCCTCCGATTCAGTATCAGCATCCTCCAGGCAGATGTCCGTGACCTGGCTCTCAAAACGCACTTCCCCTCCCAGACGGAGGATCTCCTCCCTCATCCGCCTGACCACGTCACACAGCACATCCGTGCCAATATGAGGCTTTGCGTCATAACAGATACTTTTATCCGCCCCAAATCTTACGAATGTCTCCAGCACCGCCCCATTTCTGCCATCCCTGTCCTTTACCAGAGTATTCAGCTTACCGTCGGAGAAAGTCCCCGCACCTCCCTCGCCAAACTGTACATTGGATGCCGGATCCAGTTTTCCTGTCTCCCAGAAAGCCTCCACATCCCTCTGGCGTTCCTCCACACATTTTCCCCTTTCCAGCAAAATGGGCTTATAGCCATGGAGTGCAAGAAAATAGCCACAGAACAAGCCTGCGGGGCCCATGCCTGCTATGACTGTGGGAAATTTCTGCTTTCGTGTGCCGGGGGTTGGAAAAGAATAAGCCACTGTGTCCGACCTGCTTACAAGATTTTCTTTCCCCTGAAATCTGCGGAGTACCCTGTTCTCATTTCTGACCTCCGCATCCACGGAGCAGCTGTAATAAATCTCCGGCTTCTTTCTGGCGTCAATGGACTGACGGACGATTTTCACAGACAGCACCTCCCGTACAGGCACCCCCAGGATCTCCGCCGTCTTTTTCTTAAGCTGCTCCGGATCATTCCTGGTTTTCAGCTTCACCTGATTGACTCGCAACATCTATGTATTCCCTGCCTTTCCAATCCTCACACGCGGTTCCATTCTGCCCCCTACACACCACATTGCTTCGCCTCCGCGGCACGTCGGAGGCTTCCGGGCTGTTCTGCCCTGCGCTGATACCTGCCCTCTGTCCGGCCCGGCATCACCCTCTGCCTGCCGCCGCTGTCCCGGCAATGTATCCGCTGCTCCAGGCCCACTGCAGATTGTACCCTCCGCACCTGCCGTCCACATCCAGAATCTCCCCGGCAAAATAAACGCCCGGCAGCTTTATGGATTCCAGATCCTCCGTCACCTCCGTAAGAGGGATACCCCCTGCGCAGACCTGCGCATTGTCATAGCCGCTGTGTGCTGTCACATGTACGGTAAACCGTCTGCACAGGGCAAAGACCTGCCTAATCTTCTCCCTGTCCGCCGTCTCCATATCCTCTGTGGCTTTTAGTCCCGCCAGTCTGATAAAAAGCAGCATCAGCTTCTTGTTGAGCATTCCTGCAAAAAATTCCTCCACCGTCCGCTGTCCCTGCAAAAGCAGCCTGCTTATGTATAACTGTTCATAATCTTCGGGCGTGTAATCCGGCAGGAAATCAATGGCAATCTCTATCTCCTTTTCCCTTAAAAGCCTGTAATTGACCTGACGGCTCATTTGAAATACCGGTATCCCGGAGATGCCATAATCCGTAAGCTGCAGCTCGCCGCGCTCCCTTATCCTGCATTCCCCAGCCTCCACAAGCTCAAGCTGTGCCTCCGCCCGAACCCCGGAAACAGATTTCAAAAAAGGCTCCCGACACTTGAGCTGCACCAGCGCAGGCACCGTAGGGATCAGGCTGTGCCCCAGCTGCTGTGCCAGCAGATAACCGCTGCCGTCTGAGCCCATCTTCGGCGCCGCCCTTCCGCCTGCGGCAAGGATGACCCTGTCAAAGACAAAGCTCTTTCCTCCTCCCTGCACCTGCAGGCCAGCCGTCCGCTCATCCCCCGTTATCCGCTCCACATGGCAGCCCGTGACAACGTCTATCCCTGCAGACGCCGCCTCAAAACGAAGCACATCCAGCACGGAGGATGCCTGCTCGCTGGCCGGATAAAGATAACCATTTTTGCTCTTGATCAATAGCCCGATACTCCGGAAGAAAAGAACCATATCGTCCACAGAAAAACGCTGAAAGCACTTTTCCAGAAATTCCGGTTCCCCGGTGTAATATCCTTCTGGATCAAGTCTTTCATTTCCCAGATTGCACTTCCCATTGCCGGTGGACAGGATCTTTTTGCCAAGCCTGTCGTTGGCCTCCAAAATAGTCACCCTTGCTCCCTGCCCGGCTGCGGATATCGCTGCCATCATTCCTGCGGCGCCTCCGCCGATCACTCCTATCGTCCTCATCCTGTCTCCTGTCCAAGCCTGTTTCCGGCTCTGTCCAATCTCATAACACCCAAGCTGACGGGGTATCCATCCTGCAGCGCAGCAGAGCGCAATGCGTCCAAAGGGCGCTGTGGGCTTCCCCCTGTGCCGCCGGCGCAGGAGGCGTCCGCAAAGCGTCCGGCGGCTGCACCGCTAATCTTTAGCTGGAATATGTCTCCAGGAAATCGTAAAGAGCCTCCTGGTCCTCCACCCACATCATCTGCATGATCTCCTGCTGCAGTTCTTCCGGCAGCATGTCCACACGGATATCCGTCTCTATATAGACAGTCTGCCTGTCCTCCAGGTAGACCCATACCTTGTTGTCATATGCGGCGAGATAAAAACTCGCGCTGGGCTGGATATACTTGTAGTTCATCCGCACCACCACCCGTTCCCTGGAAAAGGAGACTACCTCCAGCCCCACAAAGCCTCGCTGCTGCTCAGAAAGCGGCGGAAACGCCTCATAGATATCCATCACCGTCAGAAACTGTTCCCTGTTCATACCAATATACTTTTGGGGCAGACGCCTGACAATCTCCTGCTCCGAGTTGTCCAGTATATTGGTTTCTTTTAAAATATAATCCGTGTCCACGCAGAGAGTCTCGGAATTTGCCAGAACCTCCTTTGCATCCCCGCCCTCCGTCTCTCCGGCCACGCCATAGTCCGTGGGCACATCCAACTGCTCCAGGGGCTCCGTCATATCCTGCTCCTGCCATCCGCCCGGTTCTGTAATAGAACGGTTCTCATTGGAATGTTCTTCCATGCCCTGCTCCGGGTAAAAAAAATGCGTGGACTGCACCCCTGCATAAAACCCAACCGCCAGCATTACAAGCGGATATATGAAAAATAAGCTGATACGTTTTACAATCCTCATACGCGGCCCTCGCACCAATAATATGGGCTGTCGTCCGGCGCCACTGCCAAACGGTTACTGCCCTCGCAATCAGTATCAGCTATTTTCCAAAATTTATACAATTTTTACAATAGAATTCAGGTAATAAACTTCAATCTTTGATCCCCGCACCCGATGAGCCGGAGTCTGCCAAAACCCCGGCAATGCCGCAAAGGTCAATATACACGCAGCATCTGTCCCAGCATGCCCAAGGTCTTCCCGCCCGGAATAAACTCCAGCTCCTGTTCCCTGAAATTACGTGTCAGCAGCAATAGTATCCAGTAAACCAGGGCAGAGATCACAAGCAGTATGAGCAATGTCACCAGGCTGCCGAGATGGGGCGCAAATACCCCCTCCAAAAAGACGCCCGCCAGGCCTGCTGCAAAACCTGCGATCAGCGGCATGACCAGGAGCCTAAGCCAGTCAATCCTCATACGCAGCTGTCTGTACAGAAACATCCCCATCAGCACGCAGACGATACCGCCTGAGATAAGGCTGCTGTATACCAGCGCCAGAATGCCGAGCCTGCCAAGGTTCAGCAGCACTGCCGCAGAAATCATAAACAGCACATTGCCCAGCACATAGACACCTATCACAAGATACTTCCTGCCCAGCGCTGTCAATATCCTTGCAAAATATCCCGACAGTACCGCCGTCAGGATCACCGCAGAGCCTCCCCGGAACATTCCCAGGGCAATATCGCCGCTGTCCCGGCACAGCAGCCCTGCAAACTGTTCTCCCATCACTGCCACAAAAACTGCGGCAAAAATGCCGTTCACAAAGCACACATGTACACCGCTCTGAAAAGCTGTCCTGGCAAAGCGCTGTTCCTCTTTTTTCATCGCCGCAAACCCTTTTCCAATCACCGGCAACACCGTCATTGTCACAAGAGCCGCCCAGATACCGCATACCACCAGGTATTTCCCCATATATATGCCGTATTCCATGGCTGCCACATCTTCTTCCTGCACAGACTTTCCGTAAAAAAGCCACCCCAGAGGGAGAGGCATAAATGCGAACAGCCCCGTCACGATCTCACTCCACCTGCTCCCCCACAGACAGCGCAGGCAGTCCATGGAAGAATCCGTGGTCCTCATGCCGCTCTCCGGTTTCGACCTCCTTATCCTGCGGCTGTTGCCCTTATACAAAAGGAACAAAAAAAGAAGTATGAAAACCTCCGCCGCTGTAACTGCCGCCGCAATCCCGACACCACTGTACATTGCCACGAAATTATGCTGTTTCAGCAGTTCGCTTACCTGCCCTCCATACTTCTGCAGGCCGCCTGCAAAGAGATATCCAAAACCCATTATAAAAAGCTGTCGCAGAATTCCTGTCATTGCAGTGGGAAGCTCTGAGCCCTCCCCCTGAAAATATCCCAGCAGCACAGACGAGACACTGCGCAGGAATATTGCCGGCGCCAGCACCATGAGGATCAGCGTGCTGTAGCGCACCTTGAACACAAGCTCCGCCGCCGGCTGTGCCGCGGCCAGGAGCAGGATGCTTCCTGCTCCTCCCGCCACAGCCTGAAAAACCAAAGTGAAGCTTCTCATCTTCTCTGCATTTTTATACTGTCCCTTATTGTTCCTGTTCCGCAGCAGCCTGCCCAGGGAATCCGTCAGCCCGCCTCCCACCGGCATCCACACAAGCAGGAACATCTCATATGCCACCACCACATAGGTGATCCCGTTGTTTCCCGTCAGATTTCCCATCACAGCCAACGTGATCCATGTGAGTATCTCCGCAAGCGATTCCGCCTGCCTTCTCTTTACCTCTGCACGATTCATCCACTGTTCCTCTATTGTATCCAATCATTCATCCCGCGTAATCCCCAGGCCTTCCAGTATCTTTTCCTGTTTCTGTTCCATCACCGCCGCTTCCTGTTCCTGCATGTGGTCATAGCCGCAGAGATGAAGCATGCTGTGCGCCACCAAAAAGGCAAACTCCCTCCTGACACTGTGCCCATAGCTTTCCGCCTGCTCCTCCACCTTGTCCACGGAGATCATAATATCCCCCAGAATCAGCTCTCCCGTATCGGGGTCAAAATAATCCGCCTCGCTGTCCTCATCTATGTCAAAGACACCTTCCTTCTCAAAGTCCACATTGGGAAAAGAAAGCACATCCGTGGGCTTGTCTATCCCCCTGGCTTCACGGTTGGTCTCGCGGATGCCCCCATTGTCCGTAAGCACCACATTCACCTGAACCTCATAGGGGCAGGCTTCCTCCGCAAGCACCGCTTCACAAACCAGCCGAACCGTATCTTCCACAGAAAAGCGGAATGCCTTCTCCGTTTCATTCTCCACGTAAAAAGTCATTGCAAATACTGCCCTCCTTCAAATCCTCCTAACGCTCCCTGCGGCGAGGTCCCTCATTTCTTCCGGACCGCTCCCTGCCGCCAGGTCTTCTGCCCTCGGACCTCCCTGCATTTACCTTCGCCTCATAGTCCTCATATGCCTTGACAATCTTCTGCACCAGAGGATGGCGTACCACGTCCTTGCTTGTAAGCTGGCAGAATGCGATATCTTCAATCTTGCCCAGAACCTTTGCCGCAACATCCAGACCGGAATTCGTCCCTACCGGCAGATCCTTCTGGGAGGCATCCCCCGTGACCACCACCTTGGAGCCGAAGCCTATGCGCGTCAGAAACATCTTCATCTGTGCCGGCGTGGTATTCTGCGCCTCGTCAAGAATGATATAGGCGTTGTCCAAAGTACGCCCGCGCATATAGGCAAGCGGCGCCACCTCGATGAGCCCCTTCTCCATATTTCTTGCAAAGCTCTCCGCCCCCATGATCTGATACAGCGCATCATATAAGGGCCTCAAATAAGGATCAACCTTGCTCTGCAGATCCCCCGGCAGGAAGCCCAGCTTCTCCCCCGCTTCAATCGCAGGCCTGGTCAGGATGATCCTGCTGACCTCATTATTTTTGAAGGCTGTGATCGCCATTGCCATGGCGAGATAAGTCTTGCCCGTTCCCGCAGGCCCCAGGCCAAATACGATCATATTCCTGCGGATCGCATCCACATAAGCCTTCTGCCCCAGGGTCTTCGGCTTGATCGGCTTACCGTTTACCGTATGACAAATACAATCGGAGTCTATCTCCGTTATCACATTTTCCTTTTCTTCCATACCCATCGTAATCGCGTAATCCACACTCTGCTCCTCAATTTCATTTCCCCGCCCTGACAAAACGGCGAGCTGCCGCAAAACACCTGCTGCCCTGTTCGCCATCTCCCCGCTGCCGGTCACTGCCACACTGCCGTTACGGTTCACTATGGAGACGCCGAAATCCTGTTCCAGCTTTTTCACATAGGCGTCCTGCATCCCAAATATCTTCTGCATATGTTCCGCAGGCATATCAAGTTTTACTGTAATATCTTCCATGGAATGCCCTTCCTCCATACTGTCTCTATAAAAACCTTCCTCAAGGCTCATTTGTCAACCTGGTCAGCCCTCACCGTCTCCTGTACCACACCCACGGGTTCCTGCACCAGAAATTCCCCCGAGATCACCCAGGAACTGCTGTCCGTATCTATTTTAACATCTTTTTCAATAATTTGTACCCCTTTTTCCTCTAAACTTGTAAGAAATAGTACTAATTTTTCCTTGAGCAGCTCCTGCGCCTCCTTCAAAGTATACTCATGCTCTACATTTTGATACTCTCTGTTTGTATTACTGCCCCAATATATGGGTATGGAAAGTTTTTCCAGGATCAGGGGCCTGCTCTCCCGGATCACGCTGTCATAGACCAGAAAGGGTTTTTTGTCCGCAAAGCCCCACTCACTGCTGCCCACCCTGAGATAATAGTTGGTCTTTTCCCTGCCTGTGTATTCTTTTTTTATGTAGTCAAAGGGCAGGCTTTCCGCAAAGCTTCTGGTATGCTCCAGGACGATATCCGCATCCGCGTCCACATAGAAATATCCCCTCAGAGTGGAATCGTCATTATAGATCGGAACCTTCCCTTCCACCAGGACAGCTCCAGCCTCCACTGTGTCTCCGATCGTAACCTTGGGCACGCCGCTCCTCACGATCATGGACACGATGGTTCCCTCATAATCCGATATCAGATCTGTCCCGTCCGTCTCCTTCTTGGTCTCGATAGTGATGGGGGCATCGTTTTCTTTGATGTCAATATGCAGTCTGGTGCCTGACAGCTTAACGGACGTCCATGTGATCTGCGCAAACTGCCTGCGGATCTCCTTCTCAAGCTGCCCGATGTCCAGCGCATCCTTGCGCATGCCCACCGTGACCTGACTGTTCTCCAGAAAGCTCTGAAAGACATCCTCCGTGATCTGATAATTCCCTGCAAGCTCTATGTCCCATATGTAAAAGGAAGACCATATCCAAAAGGCAACCGCCAGGAGAAGCCCCCCAACAAACACCTTTCGCTTAAAAAGCTTTGGTATGAAAAAGGGCAGCCCATATTTCTCCAATATGGCTACCCTTGTCCCTGACTTTTTTACAATGGGCTTCAGGCTCCAAAAGCCCTTCAAATTGACGTTCATGTAGTAGACATCGCCTTCCCGGACAATGTTCCACAGAAGGATCCCCTTGTTGCTGCAAAGGTTCATAAAGCGCTCCGGTGAAAAGCCGCTCACCCTGATGCGCAGATATCCCCGGATATATTTCAACAATTCAAGCATGGGTTTCTAACCCCTTTCCACATTCATTTCACACCCGCCAATACGCTGATCCTGTCAGTACAGATTTTCAGCGGGCTCACCTGCCGATATGGGGAAATCCGTTACTGTCCACAATAGCGGAAATCTCACTTTCACGCCTGATACCTGACACAGGTGATGCAGCCGCTGATCTTCATATCTTCATTTGTGTAATAATCAATGGAAAGCCCGGTGCCCTCGAAGGCAACCTGGCAGGTTTTCGCCTGAAGCAATATCAACCCTTCCGTGTACTCCAGAATACCACGGTAATTTTCTATCCATGCCTCATGGCAGCCTGTCATAGTCACCTTAAGCGCTCCCATGCAGATATCCTTGGGAAGCTTCAGGGACTCCACCAGCAATTCTTTTCTTTTTCCGCGTTCATTATTTTTCCTCATGCTCCATTATATTACCCGGCACCGGAAACTATGCCCTTTCTCTGCGCGTTAAGCCTGCATCGCCTTTCGTCCGCCCCGCACACCGGGTGGCTCACGAGATGACCCCCTTGATAAGTGGCGACTTCTCCGGCGGGTTGTCCGACAGGACGCAAGCCCCAAGGAAACGCTCCTCCGCCTCCTTTAATCTCCTCTCGTCGCCTCCATGCAGCTCTGCCAGAGGTTCTCCTGCCTTCACATAATCCCCTGCTTTTTTGCGCAGCACAAGCCCCGCGGACAGATCCACAGCGCTCTCCTTGGTCTCCCTGCCCGCCCCCAGGATCAGGGAGCAGATACCCACCTCATCGCAGGTGAGCCTGTTTACGTACCCGTCCCCGGGCGCCGCCACCGTCCTGACAATGGACGCCTGGGGCAGCTTTTCAGGCTGATAGACCGCCGTCCTGTCCCCGCCCTGAGCTTCCACAAATTCCGCAAGCTTTTCCAGGGCGCTGCCGTCCCTTATGGCATTCTCCAGCTTTTCCGCAGCCTCCTCCACACACTCCGCCTTTCCCCCGGCAATCAGCATCCGGCTCCCCAGGGTCATGCAGAGCTCCGTGAAATCCTCCGGCCCTCTCCCCTTTAAGGTCTCTATGGCCTCTTTCACCTCCAGCGCATTGCCCACCCCAAAGCCCAGGGGCTGATCCATATCGGAGATGACCGCAATTGTCCTTCTCCCGGCATTCCTGCCTATCCTGACCATTTCCTCCGCCAACGCCCTGGCGTCTTCCTCCGCCTTCATGAAAGCGCCGCTTCCGGTCTTTACGTCTAACACGATGGCGTCCGCCCCCGCCGCCAGCTTCTTGCTCATAATGGAGCTGGCGATCAGGGACAGATTGTCCACGGTAGCCGTCACGTCCCTCAGGGCATAGAGCTTCTTATCCGCAGGCGCCAGATCCGCAGTCTGCCCCATAATGGCGATACCGATGCGGTTTACATTGTCAATGAACTGCCGGGTGGTCAGCTCCGTGGAAAAGCCCGGGAAGCTCTCCAGCTTGTCGATGGTGCCGCCGGTATGCCCAAGCCCCCTCCCGCTCATCTTTGCCACGGGAATCCCGCAGGCTGCGACCATGGGCGCCAGGGCGATGGAGGTCTTGTCCCCCACGCCTCCCGTACTGTGCTTATCCACCTTTATCCCACGAATGGCGGACAGATCCAGCATATCCCCGCTGTGCGCCATTGCCATGGTGAGGGCAAGGGTTTCCGCCTCTGTCATCTTCCGGAAATAAACAGCCATCATCAGCGCCGACACCTGATAATCAGGTATCTCGCCTCTTGTATAGCCCTCCACGAAGAAATCAATCTCCTCCTTTGTAAGTTCCCCTCCGTTTCTCTTTTTCAGGATAATGTCATACATCCGCATAAGTCCGCCCCCCTTTCAATTTGTCACCATGCCATCCAAAAGAGCCCCTGGTGTCTGACACCTGGACATCAGCAGCAGTCCCAGTTATACAGCACTCTGGAAAAGTCCTTTTTCGCCAGATCCTCCGCGGCGATAAAGAAATTCGCCACGCCGCTGTCGCCCCACATGATTTCCTCATCCGTATCGATCTGCAGAAGCACCGTATCGAACCTGCGGTAACTCTCCTCATACTCCCGGGGATCCGTCTGCGTGAAGAAGGGATATCCTCCAATGTGGGCCCCGTCACAGCAGATCTGGTCCATCAGCTCATCCTCCACATCAATGCCGCCATCGAACAGTGCATCCGAGAACTCCGGATCATCGGCTTCGATACTGCCGTCCGCCCCATAAACAGTCCTGACATTCCTGCCAAACGCCCTGTTGTATGCCTCACAGGCATACATGTCAAACTGATAGTCCTCCATTGGCACGGTCCTGGATACCGCCTCCGAAAATTTCAGCGCAAACTCTCCCTCAAAGGGAAAATCGTCCTCGTCAAACTCCGGCACATCCTCCTGCCCACAAAGCAGGCTTTCATCTGTGACAATCTTCTCATGATAGATCACACGGAAGGTGTTCTGCTTCACCGGATCGTCAAAATCCAATCCGTATACATCATGCCCCTCACAGCCCACATAAAACTGCAGGATTCCCTCCGTGGGAAATCCCTCTATATGCGGAATCTGGGCAAAATTAAGCTGTGCCAGAAAACGGATGGGCTTCCCCTTAAATTCCCCCTCCTGCACTTTCGGATATTCCATATCTCTGGGGAAATACGGCACCCCGCCGAATTTGCTGGAAAAGACCGTAGTCTCCCCGCGGTAAGGTGTGATTTCAACCATAGGCCTGGCGGGGGAAAGCTTTGCCATTTCGTCCGTGAATCTCTTGATTTTTTCTGTGATTTCCATGATAGGTACCTCCATCTGTTTTTTTGAAGTTAAAAATCCCCGCTTATGAGGTTTAAAAATCCCCTTTACGCAGGATTTCAAATTTTCTTTTCCCTACGGTCTGCCTTTCAAGGCGTTTCCATTTGTGGCAGCTCATTCTCTGCCGCTTGTCCATGCAGACCGCCAAAACCGTTTTCCCATGTGAAATTGCCCATAACCGCTCTGCCATTTCATTCAGCGAAACATTTTCCCCATTATCCCATTCCACAAGATTTCCATAGGGAACATCCGTAATGATCAGATCCGGTAAAATCTCCGGAAGTTCCCCGGTACAATCCGCCCTGAAAAGCTCCACAGACATATCCCGGACAAGCATATCCCTTAATCTGTCACAGCTGTCCAGCGCTTCCAGGTGTGATTTTTTCCCGTATTTGTCATAAAGCTGCCGAATCTCATCTTTCCTTTTTCTTATTCCGTCCTCGGTCAATAAGGCTGCGTTTTTCTTCGCAAGGTTTATCCTGTTTTCATCGATATCGCTGCCGTATATCCTGCCAATCTCCTTATTCTTAAAAAAGCCAAGCACAGCAAGACCATAGCCCCCGCCGCAGCATGGATCATAAATCGTGATATCCCTTTCCCAAAGCCCCAGAGGTTCTGTTGATTGCAGCCAGCTCCGGGCACGGCCATAGATTTCCAGCAGCAGGCGGACAGGGAAATTAGGAACTCCCCCTGCGCCATGGAGGACACGGCCGCTTGCAAAATCTTCAAAATTACTGTTTTGACAATATAGATATTCCATTTTGACAACTCTCCATAAGAAACCTGCCGTTCCTCCACATACTCTTATCCGTGCGCCCTCAGCCACGCCAAAACAGCCTCCGCCACTTCCGGGATCCCCTTTCCCTCTGTATCCAATGTATCGAACCGCACATCACCGATCTGGTCATGTGTCCTGAAATAGTTATTGTACTCCACAGAACTGTTGATCCAGCCGTCATCTGTAATATGACGCCCCTCTGTCATCCGCCTGCGGAGACTTTCCTCACCACATACCAATGCCAGCACAGAGATCCCGTCAAAAAAACGGTAATGATACAGAGAGGGGAACTTGTCAATATTTCCCGCCATTGTCCACAGTACCGGCTTCCCGCACTGCATGATATTTTTTGACAGGCTCCCTATCTGCTCCATCTGCGCAAGATAATCCGCATCCGTATCATGAGGCATGATATTATAAAACATATCCGCATCCAATACGACAAAATCAGAAGTCACCTTTTGTATTTCCCGCGCGGTGACAGTTTTTCCGATTCCGCTGCATCCGGTAAGAATATAAAGGGGTTTTTTTATAAAACGCCATCTTTCTTTGCAGTTCGGACACACGATCCAATCCCCGTCTACTTCCTTATCCCATCTATGATTCCCGCATCCGGGACATATTGCGATCATACGCAGCCTCCTCTATTTCACTTCAGGATATAAAACTGATTCTGCAGAAGCAGCCAGTTTGCCCGGAACCACTGCATGATCTGCCAGTAGCCGCAGCCCCGCAGGCCATACTCCCTGATCAGGTCAAACTTCGCCTGCATGCTCCTCACATCCTCAAACCACACCTCATGCTCCACGCCGTCTTCTGCGGTATAGTTGAAATAAGGGCTCTGCGCCAGCTCATCAAAGCGGATCTCTGCGCCCTGTTCCACCGCGATCCGCACCGCCTGCACATTTCCGATGGTTGCCGCCTTTGTGACGCCTCGCTCATAGGGCAGCGGCCAGTCATAACCGTAATTGGGTATCCCCAGGTCTGTCTTGTCCGCAGGGATCTCTGTCAATGCATATTCCACCACCCGCCGCACTTGGTTGATGGGTGCCACCGCCATGGGAGGGCCATAGGTATAGCCCCATTCATAGGTCATAAGCAGCACATGATCTGCCGCCTCCCCCAGCGCCCTGTAGTCCTTGCCCTCATACAGCAGCCCTCTCTGACCCGCACTGGTCTTGGGCGCCAGTGCCACAGAAGTATGATAGCCGTTGGCACGCATGGTTTCCGCCACCTGCCACACAAACCCGGTAAAGGCATCCCTGTCCCCCGCCAGAATGTACTCAAAGTCGATATCCACTCCCTCATAGCCCTTGTCTTCCATAATGTTCAGAAGATTTTGGATCAGATTGTCTGTATACGCCTGGCTGTTTACCACAGAGTTGATCAGCCTGTTGTTAAAATTACCGTCCGGCCCAAAAGGCGTCAGGGTAAGGATTGGCTGGGTGCCAAACCGCAGTGCCTCCGCTATCATCCATTCGTCATCACCATAGGTGGGCGGAAGAAGCTCCCCCTGCCCGGTGAAGCCGTAGGAGAAAATGGGCAGCTCCGACAAAAAGGGCAGCGTCTGTTCCAGCACCCACGGACTGATAAAGGGGTAGGCATAGCCGCTGACAGAAATTGCAGACTGGGCATTCCTGGTATAACGATTGATCAAGAGCGCCTGGCCCACGGCAAGCCCATAAGGATATATCAGCTGATTGTCAAAAATGATCTGCTCCACATTCACATCCAATGCTGCCGCAATACTGTCCACGCTGTCACCCGGTTTCACCACATAGATCTCCATTTGCAAAAACTCCCTGTCATTCCTGCAATTATACTATCTTATGCGGTTTCCCGACAGGCGGTTCATGAGTCAACAACCCCGCTGCAAAGCACAATGCATCCATGATGCATGGGCATCAAGCTTGCAACGCTGCAGAGCACTGCCAGATCGTTTCCTGTATCATCTTCTTCAGATTCCCGCCTTCTTACACACATCCTGCAGGCAGCACTTATCGCAGAACGGCTTTGTCCTTGCGGTGCAGACTGCCCTGCCGTGATCCACCAGCCTGTGGCAGAAGTCGCTTCCCTCCTTTGGGGGGATGATCTTCCAGAGCGCTGCCTCCACCTTGGCAGGCTCCTTGATGCCGTCCACAAGCCCCATCCGGTTCACCAGGCGGATACAGTGGGTGTCCGTGACGATTGCCGGCTTCCCGAACACGTCGCCCATGATCAGGTTCGCGCTCTTTCTCCCCACGCCCGGCAGCGCCAGAAGCCTGTCAAAATCGTCGGGAACCTTTCCGCCGTACACATCCCTCAGCATCTTCATGCAGGCGCTGATATCCCTCGCCTTGCTGTTGCCCAGCCCGCAGGGACGCACAATTTCTTCAATCTGCTCTACGGGCGCCTCCGCCAGGGCATTCACATCCGGAAACTTCTCATAAAGCTTCTCCACCACCACATTGACCCTGGCATCCGTACACTGCGCCGCCAGCCGCACGCTGACCAAAAGCTTCCACGCCTGGTCATAATCCAGTGTACAGTCCGAATCCGGGTATTCTTTTTTCAATCTTTCAATAATTTCCAACGCACGCTGTTTCTTTGTCATCTGTACTCTCTTTTTTTCTATTCCCGCGGGCAGCGGGTCAAGTGCCATGTCTTAATACCACATTGCACAGCAATCATACAAGATGCAGCATCCTGATATTTGCATCCACCTCTTGTATATACTTAATACCGCAGCCCAGTTCTACTGTTCACTTACACTTAAAGGAAATCCCTCTCATGTTTCTTGAAAAATTCATAATAAGCTCGCACGCTTTCCAGCTGCGACCATCTCTTAACATCCACCGGGTCTTCATCCATGTCATAAATCCTGGCTCCCCTTACCGCCAGCACAAAGGGCGAGTGCGTCGAAATGACAAACTGACAGCCAAAAAACCTTACGGAATCCTCCAGAAAGGATACCAGCTCCTGCTGGCGGGTTACGGAAAGACTGTTTTCAGGCTCGTCCAGCAGATACAGACCGTTTTCCCCGATCCGCTCCGCAAAATATGCCATGGCATTCTCCCCATTGGAATACTCCCTGACATTATCCATCATCTCCTGGCGCACAAACTTAGACTGCGTAAGGCGCCGGGACTGGATGACCTTTTTCAGCCGGTCATAATCTTCCATGGATTTCATTTGAAAATGTGAGTACTTCGCATCCAGATATTCCTGAAATAAATCCTCCCGCCGCAGGTCAAGCCCCTCATTGAGCGCCCTGACATTCTGCATATAGTCAAACACGTCATCGCTGGTGACGATCCGGCTTCCCGCGGGAATCTCTCCACAGACCTGTACCGTACACAGCTTAAGATAATCCTCATAAAAATTTGACCGGTTAAACCGGCTGTCCCTCTGTAATCCCAGCTTTTCCGCCATGACATTGAGAACCGTGGACTTTCCCGTGCCGTTGCCCCCATAAAGGATCGTCACAGGCTCAAAAACCAACTGTGTCAGATGATGCCTGGGCATGACCTGAAAGGGATAAAACGAGTCGTAACAGGTTCTCCTCTGCGCCAAAAAGAAATCATATTCCATATCGGCATCCGGGAATGTAAACCCCTCTAAATAAATCATCGCCCCTCCTATTCCAGTTCCCATTTATGGGAACTTGTCCGCCCTCTGCACTTCTACGCCCCTATGGACTCCCATTTTTGTCTGAAAGTATTATACAGGAACATCCTCCAAATTACAATCCTTATTACAGCACCGCAGATACCCCGCAGCCGGTTCCTTGGCTTCCTCAGCTGAGGAATGAAAATCCCAGCACCACAACCCCCAGCACCACCAGGATAACCCCCGTCGCCCTGTTCAAGGTCTTGGGCGCGGTCTTGTTGGCAAAGACCGCCGCAATCCTTGCCCATATAAACGTAAACACGATGCACAGCACCCAAACCAGGATATCTGGCAGCCCTCCCATGGCAAAATGTGACACCGCCCCTGTGAGCGCGGTAAAAGTCATGATAAAGACGCTGGTGCCCACGGCTGTCTTTAATTCGTAGCCAAGGACGGACGTGAGGATCAGAAGCATCATCATGCCGCCTCCCGCGCCCACAAACCCGCAGATAAAGCCAATCAGCATACCGCATAGGACGGACTGCAGCGCCCGCTTCTTCACAGACACTCCCTCCATGGCTTCCTTTGTGGTCATCACAGGCCTTACAATAAATTTAATCCCCAAAAGCAGGGTCATAAACACAGAGAAACTGCCCATTGTGGCAGACGGCACCAGCTTCGAGACAAAGCTTCCCACAACCGTAAACACCAGGACGCTGCACATCATGATCAGACCGTTTTTGATGTCAAGGTTCTTATTTTTTCCGTAGGTGTAAGCGGATACCGCGCTTGCCAGCACATCCGAGGACAGTGCCACCCCCACCGCCATATAAGGATCCATGCCCAAAAAGGTGATCAGCATGGGGCTGATCACCGCCGCGGCGCTCATCCCGGCGAACCCGGTGCCAAGCCCCGCCCCCATCCCCGCAAAAAAAGCGACAAGAACCGCCAACAATATCTCCATATTTATCTCCTAATTCCAGTTCCCACTTGTGGGAACTGATCTCGCATATGGGAACCTGTCCCGCCTGTGAAAACCGACCCGCCTGTGGGAACCCGTCCCACCCCTGCACTGCAGACCCCTACTTACTTCAGCCTTCTTCTATACACTTTCTCCTGTTGCTCTCCTCGATTTTCTGCCGGATTTCCTGCATTTTCGTATCCAGCCTGGCACTCTCCAGCGAACACTGCACCAGCTCGTCCGAAAGCTCCCCCAGAAGGTGTGGGTCAATGTCTTTCTTATACCGCAGCTTATGCTCCAGGCTTGCCCAGAAATCCATGGCGATCGTCCGCAGCTGTACCTCCACCTTCATCATACGTTTCTCATTCTTCAGAAAGATGGGAACCTCCACAATCAGGTGCAGGCTCCTGTAGCCGCTGGGCTTGGGATTTTCAATATAATCTTTCCTCTCCACCAGCCGTATGTCGTCCTGCTTCAGCAGACAGTCCTCCAGGAAATAGATATCCTCCGGAAAAGCACAGATCACCCGCACGCCTGCGACATCAAAAATATTTTCCTCCAGCGCCCTGAAATTCAGCGGGATCTGTTTCCTGTTCATCTTCCGCGCGATACTGTCCGGGCTTTTCAGCCGGCACTTTATGCTCTCAATGGGATTGTGCTCCTTCTCCAGGGAAAGCTGTTCGTTCAGGACCCTGAATTTTGTCTCTATCTCCATGGCGGCGCACTTATAAAAAGCCATCAATTCCCTATATGGCTTTGCATTTTCCTCAACCAAATTCAGAAAATCATCCAGGCTGATGCGTGAGCCTGACAATTCTTTTTCCTGTACTTGACGGACAACCGTGCCCGGCGATAAAAGTTCGATTCCTGTCCCTGGACCTTCCTGTAATGAATTCAATCTGTACTCTCCCTGCATTCCTGTTTTCTCTTATTTTCCTGCCATAAAGTTCCAAGATAGCCCCGCTTAATTTGGGGGCGGTCAAAATAACATATCTGCTGTCATTTTATCACCAGCCTCATGGAAGTCAATGAACTTTACACTTAATTCATAAAATTTAGACAATTTTTTCTAATCCTTTTCCACTGATCCTTCCATGTGCGCCGTCAGCCTGCTCACACGACGATACATTACAGCCATCAGCAGTAATATGCCAAACAGATAAACCGGCAAGAGAGATATGGAAATCTTATCCGCAAGAATTCCAAAGACAGGAGGCATGAAGCTCGTCCCGATATAGGCGCTCGCCATCTGCACCCCTACCATGGCCTGAGAATTCTCCTCTCCGAAATGCCCCGGAGTCGAATGGATGATACAGGGATAAATCGGCGCGCACCCCAGTCCCACCGCAATAAATCCTGCCAGAGCGACGCCATTGCCAAACGGCAGTACCATCAGAAGGATTCCCGCTCCAATGATGCATTGACCCATATGGATCAACTGCGTGTCGGTAAATTTCATCGTCAGGAATCCGTTGACCGCTCTGCCCAACGTAATCCCGAGAAAGAACAGGCTGGCGAAACCGGTGGCCGTGTATTCGGGAATCCCTCGCCTCAGCACCAGATAACTGCTCGCCCAGAGACTCACCGTCTGTTCTATTGCGCTGTAACAAAAAAAGGCTGCCATAATCTCCTTCGCTCCCTTGATACGGACAATTTCGCGAAGCGGGATCGGGTTTCCCCCTTCCTCCCCGGAATGCACTTCTTCCATGGAATGCGCTTCTTCCATGGAAGGCTCTCCTTCCATTTTATCCTCCTCCAATGGGGTTTTCTTCCAGAGGGGAAGGCTCAGAAGAATAACTGCCGACAGCACTACCTGCATAATGCCGATGATGCCATAACCCATATTCCATGATGAGGTATATGTAATTGCCGTGCTCATGATATAAGGTCCCACCGAAGCGCCCACGCCCCACATACAATGCAGCCAGCTCATATGCCTGCTGGCAAAATGCAGAGCCACATAGTTGTTGAGAGCGGCATCTACGGAACCGGCTCCCAGCCCATAAGGAACCGCCCACAGACAGAGGGCGGCAAAGGAATGGCTGAATGAAAATCCCAGCAGGGCGACTGCAGTCATCGCCACACTGACTGCAGTCACCTTCCCCGCCCCCAGCCGCTTCGTCAGCCTGTCGCTCTGGAGGCTTGAAAATACGGTGCCCAGAGATATGATCATAAATATAATGCCGGAATAGGAAACCGGCACATCCAGCTCAGGATAAATAACCGGCCAGGCGGACCCCAGCAGAGAATCCGGCAGCCCCAGAGAAATAAACGAAACGTAGATAATTGCCAGCAGCAGTGCTATCATTTTTATGATCCCTCTCCGTGAAAATTTATATTCGCACTTATTGCCATTCCTGTGCCTATGCCTGATTCAAAAATGCACCCAGGCTCTTATCCTCCGTTGTAATATGTGAAATCAGGACACTGATATGCCCGTTCAGTTTCCCCAGCTCCGAAATTGTCGGGCCGGATACCGATATACGGGAAGTGATCTCCTTAAGGGTCTGCTTATATTTTTCATGGAACGCCTTATGTGCTGTCATTCCCGGATAGCCGCTCTGTTTCTGAAGCTGTTCCTCATGTGAAAAATGCTTGTTCACATAGTCATTCAGGAACGTTATTGTCTCATCCATATACGCTCTCCCTTTGCCCTCGCTGCAGGCTTCCAGAAGTTTGTTCACCGCCTGAAATAATTCCTTATGTTCCTGATCTATGATCGCATTACCTGTTTCCAGTTTCTTTGTAAACTCATACCGACTCATTGACATCTGCCTCCATTTCCTTTACAGCCATGTTTATCTTTCCCACAATAATCCCCATTGCCGTGATGATGCCCTTCTCCATGATGATCACACCGGACATCCGGGTCAAAAGCAAGCCTCCCCGCAAGCAGGGCATTCACCGCCTCATCCGCACTTCCGGATACCCCGCCATAAAGCTGGATCCCCGCTTCCGCCAAGGCCATCTGTGCCCCTGCTCCGATCCCGCCGCAGACAAGTGTATCAACACCAATGGAGGAAAGCATCCCCGCCAAGGCGCCATGCCCGCTTCCATTCGTGTCCACCACCTGCGTTTCCGTAATTTTCCCGCAGTCAATTCCATAAATCTTGAATTGTTCCGTATGCCCAAAATGCTGGAACACACTTCCGTTTTCATAAGCAACCGCAATCTTCATAATACTTACTTCCTTTCTGTTTGAATCCGTCCTGCCACACGGTTTTCCGCAGCATTTCCCCCCAGAGCCGTCACACAATTTGTAACTGCCGCCGGAAATACACAGCGCCTTTCCGTTTATGATGCAGTCGGCAATTTTAGACCTGGCGCGTTCATATATTTCCGTGACTGTAGTCCTGGAAACACCCATCTGGACAGCACATTGTCCATGGGTTCTTTTTTCAAGATCTATCAGCCGGACAGCTTCAAATTCATCCACCGTCAAAAAAACATTTTCTGTCTTTTTAACCCCGCGGGGAACAAAGCTGTCATACTCAGGCTCTGAACATACCCTTCTGCGCCGAACAGGTCTCGCCATACATTCACCTCCGTTTCCGTCATATGACGAAAATATTATAACTCATTTACATTTCAAAAGCAATCACTTATAAACGATAGGAAACGACATGAGCCGTTGCCCTTTGCGCCGCCTGAGCTGCTGCCTCCCGTCACATGACACTGCAGGCAAAACAAGGGCTTCCAGCCATAGACAGGTCCGAAAGCCCTTGTTTTCCGTATTTTCAACACATAAGCTGTGTTTAAAACCTCTTGATTTTCTTTGTGGTGTTCTTGTCAAACTCCCTGTCACGCACCTTCAGCTTAAAGATACGTTTATATGGAGGCGCCATCCTGTTGTACTCATCAATAATGCCCTGAAGTGCGGCGCGCACATCCTTGACCTTCTTTTTGGCCGCATACTCAAGATCCGGAAATATCTCCGCCTCAATGACGCCGTCGCTGTCGCGCACCAGGGCCTCCTGCACAAGGCGCGCGGCGCATAGCTTGTTCTCGATCTCCTCAGGGGACACATTCTCCCCGTTGGGCGTGATGATCAGGTTCTTTTTGCGTCCGGTGAGAAACAGGAACCCATCCTCGTCCAAATATCCAAGATCCCCCGTCTTCAGCCACCCGTCCTCCAGGGTCTGTGAGGTCTCCTCCGGCATCTTGTAATAGCCCTGCATTACACTTGTGCCTTTTGCCCAGACCTCCTCATCCACAATCTTGATCTGACAGTTAGGCATTGCCTTACCCACCGATCCATCCTTCATGGCGCCGTTGCAGTTAGTGCTGATCACAGGCGCGCACTCTGTCATGCCGTAGCCCTGGAGAATGGTAATTCCAAACTTTTTAAACAGGTTGATGTACGCGGGATTCAAATACGCGCCCCCGCTGCAGATTGTATGAAACTGCTTCCCGAACACCTTCGCCTTCAGGATCGGAGCAGGGATAAGCGCCGCCTCCTCCAGCTTTTTTGCCAAAGTCTCCACCATCAAAGGCACCATCAAGATCATATTTGGCTCAAAGAGCTTAATGTTGCGGGCAACCCGCAGAAGGGAATCATTGATACAGATCACCGCCCCCAGGGAAGTCCCTTTCAGGATATCCATGCTGAGACAATATGCATGATGTATGGGAAGCACGCTCATCACCACCGTCCCCGGCTCATATCCCATATCCAGCGCTGTGGCATTTTCCGCAAGATTCCTGTGCGTCAGCATGACCCCCTTACTCTTTCCCGTGGTGCCGGAGGTGAACAGGATCGTCGCCAGATCCTCGGGGGCAGGCTCTCTGCACGCTGCCGCACCGGCACCCGCGATGAGTTCCCAGAGATACGCCGCACCGGACACAGTACTTTCCTCCTCCATGGCGATGAAATATTTTATGCCATGGCACCGTTCCTGCGCCATGCGCGCCACATTCTCCTTTGTCCCATCATACACAAGCGTGGTCACATCCGCCCTTTCGATCAGCTCACACAGCTCCTCCGCAGGCAGGTTTGCATCCAGAGGGACCGCCACGCTGCCGCCGTTTACAATTCCGTAATATGCCACAATCCAGGAGTAGGAGGTAGCTCCCACAATGGCAATATGCTTTCCCTGCTCCCCCAGGCCCTCCAGCGCCGACGTAAAATGTCCGCTGTCACTTTTCAGCTGAGTATAGGTCTTCGCCTCTATCTTTACGTCTTTTTTCCCGCCCTCATCGGTTCCCTTCACCTTATATCTGATAGCATCCCTGTCCCCGTAGGACTTCTCCGCCTCTGTAAGCAGCTCATATATGGTACTGCGCAGTCCGCTCATGTCTACTCCCCTCTGCGTGCCCTTGCACGCGCTTATTCCCGCGAACAATGCGCCAAACATGCCTTCACGGACAGTTGGCCAATGCCGCAGGGGTTCCATTTTTCAACAGCTCCTAAGAGAGCTTCGAGAGATAATCCGCCGCCTCCTGCACAGTACGGATATTGGCTGCTTCCTCCTGGTCGATCTCCACGTCCAGCGCCTCCTCAATCTCCCCAAGCATGCTCATAAAATCAAAGGACGTAAATCCCAGGTCCTCCATAAAACGGGATTCCGGCTTGATATCCTCCCGCTTTACCTCCACATAATTCACAATGATTTCCGTCAGTTTATCAAACATGATCTTTCCTCCAGTCCCTTTCTCTCCTTATTGTCGTCACACCAATTTTATAATATCCCCGATTTTCAGGTTCGGGCACTCCGTTCCCTTGAACATGATCTTACAGATATAGTAATAAAAATATTCCAGCTGTTCCTTGCTGTACGCCTTGGTCTGATGCTCAAAACTGAAGTCCAGGCCATTGTCCTCCGGCCTGTGCATGACTGTGAGGTACATTCCATCCGAATAATATCCGTTGCCATACCTTTTCGTCTTATAGCGGATATTTCCCAGGTCGGTCAGCCCCTTCTCCCTCAGCGTCGCCGGCTGATAGGTCAGCGATACGGTCTCATAGCTCAGCCCCTGGGGACAGTGATAATACTCCTTTCGATAGGAGAGGTACTCGGCAGGATTGAAATTTACATACCGGAACACCTCGTTCTGTTTGTCCCGAATCTCACGGATCCCTTCTAAGAAACTCTTTGTCTCCGGAATGACTGTCCGAAAGGGAAAACAATGGATGCGGGTGCCCCCGGACTTTTTTTCCAAAAGCGTTGCCCTGCGGGCATATGCGACCTGCATGGACACATCGTCACATTGATTGATCTTCTGGAGATAGGTACGTATCCCCATGATGAGCAGGCACTGCAGCGAAATATGCTGCTCCTCGCAGAAATTCATAAGCCTCCTGGTAGGCTCCTCCTCCAGGTGGAAAATATCGATGGCGGCTGCAAAGCTGTCCGAGCCCGTGGATGCCGCCCTGAGATTTGGATCGCCGGCTGCCTTCCTTGCCTCCTCCAGCTTACCCTTTCCCTCAATTCCGTTGTATATTGGCTCAGATTCTTCAATCTGCCTATGGAAATATTCCCTGTCCCTGGCCTGCGCCCTGCTTCCCGCCTCATATGCCAGATCCTTCTCCAGCTGCTCCGTGTAGGAACGCATGTCGGCGGGATAGGGAACTCCCTCAAAGTTTGCGCTACAGTACAGCTCTATGACATCCTTCAGGAAACAGATCAGGGACTGGGCGTCCAGAAACCTGTGGTCGCCTGCAAGGTACATGCCCTCAAATCCGTCCGGGGTCTTGATGATGACTACTTTGTTCATGGGCGTATCTTCCCCGTCAAAGGGAATCCTCGTCCAGGCTGTCATCTCGGCTTCCGCCTCCTCCATGGACTTTCCCGTGAAATCCATGAATTCAATCTCCCGGTCCTCCTTATCGGCAATATACTGATACCACTGATCCTCCTTACTGTCATACGCAAGCCGCGCACGCATGGATTCACAGCGCTCGTATGCCTTGTAGATTGCCTTTCTCAGCTCCTCTACATCCAATTCAAACTCTATGGTAAGGCTCGTGCCAACATTCAAAATTTCCTTTCCCGGACTGTACTGTGCATAGTAATTGTGGAATTTCTGCGCCACCGTCAGCGGGTAGGTTTTATGGCCCTTCCTCGTTTTCATATTCCTATTCTCCTCTCAAATTCCGTCAGTGCGTTCTCGTAAGCCTCCATGTCCTTGTAATAGCTCTCCGCATGGCCCGCTCCCTCCACGATCAGCTCCTGTTTGGGCGAACGGCAGCTCTCATATATCTCATGACACATACTGCAGGGGACAAAGGTATCCGCCGAACCGTGAATGAAAAGAATGGGAACCTTCGCCTTTTTTACCTCCCGCCTGGCATTGCATTCATCCATCCCATATCCTGCCAGCCTTTTGTTGAGGAAATCGGCTCCCTGGATCGCCGGGAACGCCGGCAGGTGATACATTTTGTTCAGCACATGGGTGAACACCTCCTTTGGCGACGTAAAGGCACAGTCGGAAACAATTCCCTTTACATTTGCAGGAAGCTCCAGGCCGCTTGTCATCAGAACAGTCGCCCCTCCCATGGATGTGCCATGGAGCAGGATTCCCACATCTTCCCCACACTCCTGTATGGCCCAGTTGATCCACCCGAGGGCGTCCTTTCTGTCCAGGCACCCGAATCCAATATACTCTCCCTCACTTCCGCCGTGGGCCCTGGCATCCGGAAGCAGCATGGCATAACCCCTTTTCAGAAAATACCGGGCGATCGCCACATGATTGCTCAGCCCTTCTCCCGTGTAGCCGTGAAAACAGATCACAATCCTGTTTCTCTCTCCTATGGTCCTGTCCGCCGGAAAGTATGTGGCGTGAAGCTTTAACCCATCAAAGGACGAAAGATATACATCCTGGTGAGGTTTTGCCATCACAAATTTCTTTCTCTCCTCCATAAGCGGATAATACTTTTCCCAGTCGGTGCCTGACATCTTCACAGTCCGGTCCGTCCTGGCATTCCCCCGTTTCATGGTACGATTATAAAAGTATACTGTCTCCCCTATTCCCGCCGTTGCCAGCGCTCCCGCTGCCAGCACAATCTTTTTCAAAACACCCATTTTTCATTCTTCCTTTTCCAGCCTGTTATCTATAATTAAAGTCATCTGCAATTCTGCTGCCTGCACTTCCGGCATATGCATTTCTGCCGTCTGCACTTTCGGCATATGCATTTCTGCTGTCTGTACTTCTGGCATCCGCATTTCTGCTGCCTGCCCTGTCAGATTCATTTGTCCAGATTCTTCGATGCCTTCTTTGCCGCTGTCCTGGCTATGGTTCCCACTACCTTATCCATTGTCTTCTTTGCCGCGCTCTTCGACTTTTGGGCAGCGTCTCTTTTCATCTCCACAATATCCTTGAGCCGAAGGGCCTTATCAAGGTTTCCCTCCACCCTAAGCCTTCCGTCCATAAACGCGCCCACAGGATCCAGCTCCCCGTCCGCAATCTTTAACAACACATCCGGCGCACAGATAAAGATCGCATCCCTGTCATAATACTCATAGGGCTCCACAAAGAGAGCGCCGTCCTTGACCTCCACATAGAAAGCGCCGCCAGCCTCCTGATCCTCAATATTGAACTGAAAAGCGAGATGCTCCCTGATATCGCTCACATCAGTTCCCATAAATTTCCCCTTAATCTCATAAAAAAAATCTGCGTATGTCATTTCTCCACCTCCCTGCCCGCTTTTGCGGACATTCATTGACTGTTTGGACATTTCCTTCCCAAGGCTCCACCCTCCAGCACCTGTCTGTGGGACGCATTTTTTATGCTTTGACTGCTCCCTCTTTGTCCCACACTCCGGCACTGATTTCTGTGTCTTGCATTTTCGACCATTGGTCGATTCCTTTATAGATATTTATAACATATTTTTCGACCATTGGTCAACATTATTTTTCACAAATTAGCGAGAAAAACCGCACAAATTTTGAGTACTATTACTAATTGTTTGAAAAACCCCTTTGTGTTATTCTGATTCTGAAACATAAAATGTGCCAATCAGTTAAAACCAATTCAAAAAGTTGAAATAAACCAAAACAATACTGAAATGAGGACACCCATGCCGGATACAAAAAAATATGACAGAATCCTGGACGCCCTTCAAATGCTTCTGAAGGACAGCTCCATACAAAATATTTCCGTGAGTGATATTGCCAAAAAGGCTGAGATTGGAAAAGGCAGTATTTACTACTACTTTCCCTCCAAAGAAGCGATTCTCGACGCTCTGATAAAAAGAAGCTATGAAGCACCCCTCAAGACTGCAAGCAGCCTTGCGTCAAAAACAGAAATTTCTCCGTTTACACGCATGGCTATGATCCTGCAGGCGTGCCGCAGTTCCTCCGCCGCGTTTTTAAGCCATGACAACACTTCCCCCGGCACAGACAGCAGCGCGCAGGATCTTGCGTATCTGCACCAGAAATACATGAACCACCTGATATCCGAACTGAAACCGGTTTTGACGGAAATCATAAAACAGGGGATTTCTTCCGGAGATATTCACTTTGAATATCCGGCTGCGCTTGCCGAAATCGTACTTATCGTACTTGCCGTCAAGCTCAACAACACTTTTTTGTCCGCCACCGCAGAAGATTCAGAGGATACTATCCGGGGGCTTGTATCCCTCCTGGAAAAAGGGACCGGCATTCCTCAGGGCTCCATCAATTACCTGACCATGTCTGAAGATTCCCTATAGCTTCATAACTTCCTTCTCCAGATTGTACAGGCATCACCGGCAAGCGTGGTTCAGCTTCGCCGGACACACAGCACCCAAAAAAGAACCCTCCGGAACACATCTGCCCGGAGGGTTTTACATTTAATTTCTTTCTTATGATTTTTTCCTTAATTACAAAATATGCAAAGTCAAAGACCTCGCGGCATTCGTCAAGGTCCCCTGGACTTGTGACTCATTGCCCGCGGAAATAAGAGCCTGCGCTCACTATACTTCACTGCCCTTATGCCGGCAATGTGAATTTCGCGATCAGGGCATCCAGTGCCGCTGCCTGGGTCGACAGCTCCTGGCTTGTTGCAGAGGATTCCTCTGCAACCGCAGCATTGGTCTGGATAACATCCGAAATCTGGTTGACCCCTGCTTCCGCTTCTTTCATTGTCGCCGCCTGGTTCATGGATACGACACTCAACTCCTTGGAGGAATCCGCCACCTCCCTGATACCCTCTACCACAACCTCAATAGAAGCAACCGCACGGTCAGCCACCTTATTGCCGTTTTCAATCTCCATCATGGAACCTTCGATCAGGGATCTTGTATCCACAGCCGACTTGCTGCTCTGCTCCGCAAGCTGCCTGATCTGATCCGCCACCACGGAGAAGCCGCGTCCAGCCTCCCCTGCCCTTGCAGCCTCAATGGAAGCATTGAGGGAAAGAAGGTTCGTCTGGGCGGCAATGTCTTCAATCTCAGATATGATATGCCCTATCTTCTGGGAAGATTCATTGATACGGTTCATGGCATCAACCATCTCCCGCATATCCGCACTGCTCTTGTCTGCCATATCTGCATACTTTTGGGACTGCTGATAAGCTTCCTCCGCGGATGCTGCCGCTCTCTGCGCCGCATCTGCGATGGTGGTGATCGTCGCCTGAAGCTCCTGCACCGCTCCCGCCTGCTCTGTAGCTCCCTCCGCAAGGCTTGTGGAAGTCTCTGCGAGATTGCCGGAACCTGCCGTAACCTGGACTGCGGACTCTTCAATAAACCTCATCGTCTCAACCATGCTGTCCTTCAGCTGCTTTGACGAATCAAACAGCTGCCTGAAGTCCCCCACATACCTGGAGCTGTCCTTAGACATTACAGTATAATCGGAATCAGCCATCTGGCCCAGTATATTCTCCATATCACTGATGATAAATTCAAGGGAGGACGCCATATCCCTTGCAGAAGTTATCATATCGGAAACCTCATCCTTCGTCTCCGTATCAGGAAACGCGCTGAACAGATCGCCCTTTGCAAAATTTTCAAGCCTTTCTCCAAGCTGCTGCAGGGGCCTGGATATATTGGTCGCAATACCCGCCCCAAGGCGCACGGCAAAAATGATAGCCATAGTGATGATCACTACCGCTAAAATCACAAGCCCAATACAGACACCTGTCATAAGAGCGGACATGCTGTTCCCACGTTCAACCTTGATATCCATGATGGAAACCAGCTGGTCATTGATGGAATTATACAGCGGCAGCAGCTCCTGCATTGCCCTGTTCTGAGCTTCCTTGGACTTCCCGGCATCGGAAGAAGAACCCAGATCCAGGATTTCCTGCTCCAGCTTCCAGTATTCCGGCAGCTTATCAGATATGGAGTGGTATACCTCCTTATTCGCCTCCGACACCATCGCTTTCTCCAAATCAGCAAAACTCTGCTCGAACAACTTTATACTTTCGTCGTGGGAAACCCGCATATTTTCAATAGCGCTTACATCATCATAACCGATGCATCCTCTCAATGTAGACCTGGTCTCTGCAAAATAGGTCATTGTCTTGCCTACATCTCCCTGTGCAAAGCCGTAATCCGTCAGCACTCCCGAATAGACCACCGCTACCGCGATCATGCCGCCCAGCACAACCACCGCCACAAAAGCGGGAATTCCGGACGCGATCACAAATGCATGCATCAGACGCTCCCTGATTCGATACTTGTTCAACTTCTTTGCCATTACCTTTTCCTCCTTGTTCTCTCCAGAGCGTGTTTGAAAAACGCCCTGGGAATATTCATGCTTTATATTCCAATTCAGGCTGGCCGCCCACCTGGACCACTTCTGTCTCAATCCCGCCCTTTCCAAGAACCCGCCACTTTCTTCAGAGCAGTGTATGTACACCCCTTTGCGTTGGCACTGCCGTTTACCAACGATACTTTCGTCTCATGTTCCATCCTATACCGACCATTATACCATACCTCCTGGCAAATTGCACTACATAATTTCCAACAGCTCATCCAAAAATATTTTTCCTGTTCAGGACGCTCAAATATATGCTATAATACCCCTAACCAATCCCATCCTCCGACGACTATATGGATGTGGGTATTACGCACACAAAAGCACACAAAAGGAGTACGTGACCATGAAAAAAACACCAAAAGAAGCCCCGTCACCAAAAGGTCCCAAAAAACCGGAACAAGCCAAAGGAGCCAAATCTGTCCAAAAAGAAAAAAAGCACAAGCCAAAATTCAACATGTGGCAGAACGCCTGGTGGATGCTGCGGCTGGCATGGACGGAAAAAGAGAAAAAGGTACTGGTCCTCTGTATCGCCACTGCCCTCCTTGCCATAGCAGGCAGCCTGACCAACCTGTTCATCACCCCTGTGATCCTGGGAACCGTGGAGGAGCACGCGCCCTTTTCCACGCTGATCCTCACCATCCTCGGCTTCATCGGGCTGGACCTTCTGATCAGCGCCGTATCCTCGTACTTAGACGCCAATCAGCTGTATGGCAAGATAACCCTGCGCTCGGCGATCATTAACCGGATAAACAACAAGGCATGCGTCACCTCCTACCCGAATCTTGGCAAAAAAGATTTTCAGGAGCTTCGCGAAAAGGCCGGTGATGCCACCTGCGGCAATGACAGGGCTTCGGAGGCCGTCTGGAACACAATGACACGCCTCTTTCAGAACACGGCAGCCTTTGTCATCCACCTGCTCATAATGTCCGCGCTTCCTCCCGCGCTGATCCTCACAGTGCTGGCCACCAGCCTCTTGAACTACTTTATCAGCAAGCCTCTGAACAACTACAGCTACCGTCACAAGGACGAGGCGGGCAGGATTCTGGACAGATTAAGCTACCTCCAGCGCTCATCAAGAGATCACACCATGGCAAAGGACATCCGCCTCTTTGGGCTGCGCCCCTGGTTTGAGGAGCTTCAGGACAAGGCTGTCAAGGCGTACCTTGCCTATCTGATGAAAGAACAGAATGTCCTCGTCTGGTCCGGCATTGCCGACCTGGTCCTGGCCTTCCTGCGAAACGGCGTGACCTACGCCTACCTGATCGGGCTTATCTTAAATGACGGGATCAGCATCTCCCTGTTCCTGCTGTATTTCAGCGCGACGGGAAACTTTAACGGCCTGGTCAGCGGTATTCTGAACAATTTGCTGACACTGCACAAGCAGAGCATTGATATCTCCATTATCAGAGAATTCCTGGAATACCCGGAACCCTTCCGCATGGAAGACGGCGAACCGCTCTCCGTGGAGCCGGACCATCCCTGCGAGATCCGCCTGGAGCATGTGAGCTTCCGCTATCCCGAAGCTGAGAAAGACACCCTTACCGATATCGACCTCACGCTCCGTCCCGGCGAGAAACTGGCTATAGTAGGCTTAAACGGCGCCGGCAAGACCACCCTTGTGAAGCTGCTCTGCGGGCTGCTGGATCCCACCAGGGGGCGTGTCCTCTTAAACGGCAGGGACATTCGGGAATACAACCGTCCCGACTATTACAGGCTGTTTTCCGCCGTCTTCCAGGACTTTTCCCTGCTGGCAGCCTCCGTCGCCGCCAATGTTGCCCAGTCGGAGGATGATATCGATATGGACCGCGTCAGGGAATGTGTGGCAAAGGCATCACTCACCGAGAAGATCGAATCCCTTCCCGACAAGTATGAGACAAAGCTGAACCGGGAGATCTATCTTGACGCCGTAATGCTCTCCGGCGGCGAGACCCAGCGCCTGATGCTGGCCAGGGCGCTTTACAAAAACGGTCCCGTGGTGGTGCTGGACGAGCCAACCGCCGCCCTGGACCCCATCGCGGAGTCGGAGCTGTACCGGAAATACAGCGAAATGACCAGGAACCGTTCCTCCGTGTACATCTCCCACCGTCTCGCCTCCACCCGCTTCTGCGACCGCATCATCCTCATCTCGGACGGCCGCATTGCCGAGGAAGGCACCCACGAGACTCTGCTCCAAAAAGGCGCCGCCTATGCGGAACTTTTTGAAGTACAGAGCAAATATTACAGAGAGGAGACCCCCGCCAATGCCTGATAAAAATAGTAAAGATAAAAATGGTAAAATGAAAGAAAAGCTGTCCAAAGAAAAAAACAAAGAACTGCTGTCCTGGAAAGAGACCTGGAAGTACAGCCTGCGGGCGCTGAAGCTCTTTTACCGCTACCGCCCCGGCCTGCTCTGGATCCACACCTTTTATACCGTCTACACGGCGCTGACTCCCTTTGTCAACATTTTCCTCTCCGCGCGGATCATCGAAGAACTGTCAGGAGGGCGGGACCCCCACAGGCTTACCTTGCTGGTGCTTCTCACCCTGGGGCTGGCAGCGCTCCTCTCTCTGATCACATCCCTGACCAGAAGGCATTTCAGGGTGGAAGACCAATATCTTTACTGGCTGGAGCGCACGATCAGGGCAGACAAGATACTGAATATGGATTACGCCCTGGTGGACGATACCAAAATACACGAGAAGCTGGACACGCTGGAACAGTATTCCAGCGGCGCAGGCAGAAGCCTCCGCAGGGTCATCTGGTTTTATGATATGATCTTGTCCGGCGTCGTCTCGCTCTTTGGCGGCTTCTCCCTCTCGGTCAGCCTGTTCACCAGCCGGGTGCCGGAGAGCGCCGGGGGGCTGACCGCATTAAACAATCCTCTGTTCGTGGTGCTGATCGTGGGCCTGCTGATTGCCGTGACCTATCTGGCTCCTTTCTTTGTCGTAAAGGCGGATGCCGTCTGGGCAAAGAGCGCCGGCAGCCAAAACCTCGGCAACCGCCTGTTCAGCTTTTACGGTTATCTGGGCCACCGGAGCCACAAGGCGGAGGACGTGCGCCTGTACCGTCAGGAAGCCCTGTGCGGGAAATATAACAAAGATAAAGAGGGCACCTTCCATTCCAGAGGCTATTATGCCATGCAGACCCGCGGCCCTGTGGGCATTTATTACGCGGTTGCCTCCGTCTTTTCCGTGATATTTACCGGCGTGATTTACCTGTTTGTATGCTCCAAGGCATGGGCGGGGGCATTCGGGCTGGGCATGGTGACTCAGTATATTTCCACCACCTCCAGGCTCTCCGGCAAGGTATCCTCCCTGTTCCAGGTACTGGGCCAGGCGCGCAATCACGCCACCTTCCTGAAGCTGAACTTTGATTTCCTGGACATTGAGAACACCATGGCCCAGGGCAGCAGGCATCTGGAAAGGCTGCATGACACCGAATACACGATTGAATTTCAGGATGTCTCTTTCCGCTATCCCGGCAGCGAGCAGTACGTGCTGCGCCATATCAGCATGAAATTCCATGCGGGACAAAAAATTGCCGTGGTGGGACAGAACGGCTCCGGCAAAACCACCTTTATCAAGCTGCTCTGCCGCCTCTACGATCCCACGGAAGGCGTCATTCTCTTAAACGGCGTGGACATTCGGGAATATGACTACCAGGAGTATCTCTCTATTTTCTCCGTGGTATTCCAGGACTTCTGCCTGACCAATTTCACCCTGGGACAGAATGTGGCGGCAAAAGAAGAATATGACAGAGCCCATGTGGAGGACTGCCTGGAGAAGGCAGGCTTTGAGGAACGCCTGAGAAGTCTCCCTCTGGGCACAGACACTTACCTGTCCAAAGACTTAAGCGACGAGGGCGTGGACATGTCCGGCGGCGAGAAGCAGAAGATCGCCCTGGCCAGGACGCTCTACAAGGACGCCCCGTTCATCATCCTGGACGAGCCCACAGCCGCCCTGGATCCCATTGCCGAGGCTGAGATCTACAGCAGGTTCAATGAGCTCGTGGAAAACAAGACGGCGATCTACATCAGCCACCGCCTGTCCTCCTGCCGCTTCTGCGACAATATCCTGGTATTCCACAAGGGCTCGGTAGTCCAGCAGGGCAGCCACGACAGCCTGGTACAGGACAGCGATGGCAAATACCATGAGCTGTGGTTTGCCCAGGCACAGTATTACACAGGCAGCTGAATCTTACTTTCCTCAAAGTAAACCTGATGCCACAGCAGGAAGATATAGACCGTCCATATTTTCCTGCTGTTGTCCTCCCTGCCTTCCCGGTGATCCTCCAGCAGCTTCAGCAGATACTCCTTCTGAAAATAAGTTCCCGCCGTCTCCCCGGTAAACATTTCCTTTACATGAAGATACCAGTCGTCCTCCTTCAGCCAGTTGCGGATGGGAATGGGAAAGCCCAGCTTCCTGCGGGCAGCCACCTGCCCGGGCAGGATGTCCTCTGCAGTTTTCCGCAGGGCATATTTGGTGACGCCCCGGCGGACCTTCATCCGGCGAGGAAGCTTCCTGGCCGTCTCATAGACATCAATGTCCAGGAAGGGCACACGGACCTCCAGCGAATGTGCCATACTCATCCGGTCCGACTTCCTCAGGATATCTCCGGGAAGCCAGTACAAAAGGTCTATGTTCTGCATTTTGTCAGAATCCTTAAGCCCCTTCATGCTGTCGTAAGCCGGGCGCTGCAGCTCCTCCGGGTCCGCCCCCAGCCTGTGCTTCAGCAGCTGTTCTTTTTCCCGGGGACGAAAGATATAGGCATTGCCAATATAGCGCTGCTGCACAGGCTGGGCGCCGCGGATCAGATAGTTCTTCCCTTTTATATGCCTGGGGATCTTCCGGGCAACAGCCGCCGCTGCCCGGCGCAGCGGGGCCGGAAGCCACTGGATATAGCGCAGACTGTCCGGCTCCAGATAGATATTGTATCCGCCGAACAGTTCGTCAGAGCCCTCCCCCGACAGCACCGTCTTGACCTTCTTCGACGCCATCTCCGCAAGGAAATAGATCGCCACCGCGGAGGCATCCCCCAGAGGCTCGTCCATATAATAGACCACCTTGGGCAGCGCTTCCTTAAATTCCTGTTTGGTGATATATTTGCGGCTGTTGCCTACCTTAAGCTGCGCCGCCAGCTCTGCAGCATATGCTGTCTCGTCATACTTGTCCCCTTCGTGCTCGAATCCAACGGAAAAGGTTTCCTGGCAGCCAGAGACAGCCGCCAGAAGGCTGGAATCCACCCCGCCCGACAGAAAACTCCCCACCGTCACATCGCTGACCAGGTGCCTGTCCACCGACATTTTCAGAATGTCGCGTATCTCCCCGGTGATCTCCTTTTCCTTCCCCCTGCGGGCAGGCGTAAGCTCCGGCTTAAAATACTGCACTGTCCGAAGCTTCCCCTCCTTCCAGACAAGGTAATGCCCCTGCTGCAGCTGATAGACCCCCTTAAAGAAAGTCTCGGGCAGGACGGAATACTGGAAGGACAGATACTGTTCCAGCGCCTCCTCGTTGACCTTTCTCTGAAAGCCCGGATACTGCAGGATGCTCTTGATCTCAGAGGCAAAGACCAGCATATTGTCAACTTCCGTGTAATAAAAAGGCTTGATGCCAAAGAAATCCCTGGCGGCAAACAGCTCCTCCTTTGCCTCATCCCATATGGCAAAGGCAAACATGCCCCTGAGCTTCTCCAACAGCCCTACACCGTACTCCTCATATCCGTGCAGCAGTACCTCCGAGTCCGACTGGTTCTGAAATACATGCCCTTTTTTGATCAGCTCCTCCCGCAGTGCCCGATAATTATAGATCTCACCGTTGAAGACAAGCACCTTGTCCCCTGTCTCGTTATACATGGGCTGCATGCCCCTGTCCAGATCGATGATGCTCAACCTCTGGAAACCCAGCGCCGCCTTCCCGGACAGATAAGCATCACTTCCATCAGGTCCCCTGTGCCGTATTGCCCGCATCATGGCTTCCAGCACATCCTTCTTCTCTGTGGTATCCCCAATGAACCCACATATTCCACACATAGTATATCCTCCCTTTGTCA
>CAOKQK010000031.1 GCA_948470905.1 uncultured Lachnospiraceae bacterium
CGTCACGCCCGATTCGGCTCTGGTCTTTGATGATAACCGTTGCCACATTCCCCGCCCGGATTTCGTCTAACATAGCGTCAAGCCCCGGACGCTTGAAAGTCGTCCCCCGGATTCCGTCATCGGTAAAATGCCGGATATTCGTAAAACAGTTTTTTGTTGCGTAGTCCTCTAAAATCCGCTTTTGGTTCTCAATGCTTACGGATTCCCCGGCTCGCTCGTCGTCATGGGAGAGTCTTTCGTATAGGGCGGTGAGTTTGTCTTTCTCTGTCTGCTTCTTCATGGTGTGTAACCTCCTTTCTTTGAGGGTGCGCGCTTCCCTATAACCCTATTATACTTATCTGTTCGGGTCCGTGACCACATAGCTTGCGTTCATCTGCATCAGGTTCGGCTTCAGGTGGAAGCGGGTCTTGCCGGATCCGCTCCCGCCGATGACCAGCACGTTCTTGTTGATGTTGTACTTCGGCATCCTGTTCCTGCCCAACATAACACGCTCGGTCTGGGTCAGCAGGATGTTGTCCTCAAACTTCGGGGCGATAAAAGGCCTGATGTCTTTTTCCGTTCCCCACCTGGTGCTGCCGTACTCCACCCCATGCCGGTATTTTTTTGCGTTCTTTCCTTTTATATAGACCGCCGCCCGGACTGCTGCCGCCCCCAGGATTCCTGCCAGGAGGTCATGGGGGTTAAGGCCCGGCAGCGGGTTCCTGGAGATGAATGTCCCCAGCCCCGCCAGGGCGCCCGCTGCCTTGGATACCACATCTTTACCCGCGGAAAGACGGTATGCACCGGCTGCCTTGGAGAACAGCCAGAAAAGGAACACATAGGGCAGCAGCCGGATAAGTATCTTTTTCAGCCCTCCGCTGTGCTTCAACGTTCCATCCCCCCTTTCTCCCGGTTCTTCTCCTTCCCTGCGGACATTTCCCGCACCACCTGTTTGAAATGTGAAAGCATCTCCCGCAGTGACGCTTTCCCTTTCTGCCTGCCCACCGTCCTTGCCGTGTACTCGGCAAAGGCGGCGTTCAGCACGTCCGCATCCCTGGACTTGAAAAATACCAGATAGGCCCCTTTTGCCGGGTCCTTCTTTACGGCAAAATCCACACCGTATTTGCGGGCCACACGTTCAAAGGAGCCAATGTTTTTGCCTGTCACCTCAATGCTCTGCACCCCTGTCCCCTGCCCCACAAGTTCCTTAACAGTCTTTTTCCCGTGTTTTACGCCGCTTCCCTGTTCCGCCAGGTACTTCCGGATTGCCGCTTTCAGCAGTTCCTCCGTCAGCTTCGCCCCGGCCCTGCCCACCCGGATCACCAGCACCACCGACTTGTCCCTTACTTCCTCCTGCATGGTCCCTGTACCCGGGGCCTGCCGGTATGCGCCACGCCTGTCAATAAGGCTAATATGGCGCACACACCGCCCCGGCCCTCCTTTCTCCCGGTATCCGCCGCCATGGGGGCCATGTTACCGCCCCCTGTCCTGGCTGTCCCTCTTTGTTTTCCCGGCCTCCTGCCGCCCGGTTTCTTTCCTGCAGCCCCTTATATCTTTCAGTATGCTCCCCTTTTGTTCAGCGGCTTTCCCGTGTTCCAGGTTTTCCGCTGCGGGCAGAAGCCCGTTCTTCAAAAAGGAACAGTAAGTGCCGTTCCTGCCCAGGATGATGTGGTCCAGCAGCGGGATGTCCATAAGCCTTGCGGCCTCCCATATTTTATGAGTCAGCTCCAGGTCTGCCCTGGAGGGCGTCGGGTCCCCGCTGGGATGGTTGTGCAGGAGCATGATGTTCGCCGCATTGGAAAGGATGGCGCTCTTGAACACTTCCCTGGGTGACACCAGGGCCATGTTCACCGTGCCCATGCTGATGATCTCCATGTTGACGGGCCTGCCGTCCGCCTGCATGTTCACCACGCAGGCAACCTCCCTGTCATAACCCTCCAGCTCCATGCCCAGCAGCGCCACCGCGTCCTCCGGGCATTTTACCGGCGTATCGCTGTACAGCGGGGGCTCCGGCACCAGGCGGATGGATACCCTTTTTAATTCATGCTTATCCGCCATCCCCATCCCCCTTTCCAAGCCGCACGGTCATGATGAATTCCTCCCCGGACAGGGATTCCGGCAGGGGGCGCAGGGAAAGTTCACTCCGGCTTCCGCCCTGCCAGCCTCCCCTGTCCAATATTACCGGCTGTCCCGGTAAATCCTGCCTGCCTTTCCTGACGCCCACCCGGCTGTCCTCCCGGGTGCCCATCTGGCTGCCATCCCCGCTTCTCATCCAATTTCCCTCCCTGCTTCCCATCCGGCTGCCCTCCCGGGCGGCGTCCCATGTTTCGTAAGCGCTGCCCCGCCGCCGTCTCCCAGTGTCTCCCACAGCCTGTAGACCGCATCCGCTGCGTCGTCCGGGTCGGAATACAATACACCACCTATCTCCATGAACTCCCCGGGCGTTGCAAACACTGCCCGGAATTCCTCCTGCTGGCCGGGCGTGAGCGAGGCAAAACTGTTCCCCTCCTCCGGGATCCCGCACAGCAGGAAAGCGCCGTGGACAGCCTCCTTTTTCCCCGGCATGCACCGGTTGGGGGGCAGGCCTGCCGCATCCTGGCGGCTCACCAGCATCACCCGCTGGGGCAGGAAACATCCCAGCTGCGCCCGGCCTCCCAGCACCGCCTCCACAGCCTCCAGTGTGTTTTCCATTCTATCCAGCCGGGGCGGCCTCCCCGGCTCCACTACCAAGACTTCCATCTTCTGGTCCATACATCCTCCTGTCTGCCTTCCGGCTATAAATGAAAATACAGCGGGATATTGATCCCTGTCCCCCTGCAGGTGATCCTTACCTCCACATCCCCCGCACCGTCCAGTCCCCCCAAGATACGGAACATCCTTTCTTCCTCCGCCGCCGTCTCCCGGCAGCGTTTCCTGCCGCCCTTGTCCGTGTAGGAGAAACGCATCCTGCACTGGCAGGGGATCTCGGTCACAGCAGGCCCTTTCCTGATTCCAGCCTCATATTCCGCAAGGCTGCCTGCGCTGTCTATGATCTCCTGGACCAGCCTGGAACTGCTTCCGGCAGCCCTGACACGGATGAAAAAGTTCTTTTCTTTTGTCAGTATACCGTGGAACCGCCTGCGGCTTCTCTTAAAGAACGCAAACAGCAGCCACGTCCAGATATACCGCAGTACACCTGTAGCTACTAAAACTGCCAATATGCATAATGCTGTTAATACTGCCAGCAGTTTTAAGGGCCATTGGCTGTTTTTCCCCGGTTCCCCGGATGGTTCCGCCTGCCCGGGTTCCCCGGTCTGGAACGGCTCCGTCTCCGGCTGCGGCTGTGGGGTGTCATCATCCCTGGCAGCTGTGCCGCCCTCCCTGGCGGGTCCTGTGCTTTCTGCAGGCTGTGTTCCCTGTCCTGCCTCCGGCGTGCTGCCAGCCTGTCCGCCTGCAGGTTCCTGTTTTCCTCCCTGCCCTGGTGCGTCATCCCCCGGTTCCTGCCCGGCTTCAGGCGCACCGTCCTCCCCCGGCTGTGTGCCATCCCCGGTTCCCGTATCATCAGGAAGTGCCGGTTGTCCTTTCCCGGAATCCGGTTCTTCCGGCTGTCCTTTCCCGGGGTTTGATGTTTCCGGCTCCCCCTCCCCAGGGGATGGCTCCCCGGATTCATCTCCCGGCCCTGGTTCTTCCGGCTGCCCATTCCCGGGGTTCGGTTCTTCCGGCCTGTCTCCGGGTTCCGGTTTTTCCTGCTCCCCATCCCCGGTATCCGGCTTGTCCTGTTCTCCATCCCCCGGTTCTGATGGTGTCTGCGCCTCCCCCGCCGTGGCCGTCACCTGGCAGGTGCTGCTCCCTGCCCTGGCACAGGCCGGGAGCGGCCGGGCACAGGCGGAAAACAGCATAAGGCATACCAGGGTGCCATACAAATATTTTTTCATTGATCCTGCCTCCTTCCCCCATATGGCGCATATCTGTGTGCTGGCAGGCCCTTCCCCTGCAGCGCCGCCCATATGGAAAAGGCCGCCCCAAAAGGCAGCCCCTGTCAACTCAACATCCGTTTATTCTGTGTATTCCCCCAGGGAAAAGGCAAAGGTAAACTCCCCTGTATAGGTATCCGGCACGGTAAGCTCCGCAGACACCCTGCCCCCTGCTTCCGTGTATTCCCCCGCACTGATATGCAGTTTCCCGGCGCCCGCCTGCCTGCCGGGATGCACCCATTCCGTGACGTCTTGCGAGATGGCCGCCTGGCAGGCCTCCCCGGTGGTGCTGCCCGTCATCACAAAGGTTCCTGCGGTGGGCCGGACGGTCACGCTCTGCCCCGGGAGGATGCTCCCCTTTGCGGCCACCGTATAGCTCCCCTCATATTTCCCGGAAACACTGTCATAACGCAGTTCCAGGGATGCGGGCACCTGCACGGAATAGGTGCTGCCCACGGCAGCCGATACCCTGCAGTCCCCTGTGCCGTCCGCAGTATACTCCTTTGCGTTTACGGGGATACTGCTGGCCATTGCTGCCATCAGTAACATGGCGGTAAATATTTTCTTTTTCATCTGGTAAAACCCTCCTTCCACTTCCTGCGGCACCCCGTCCGCCGGGGATGCCGCACAACATTGTTTCCTGCAGGTTACAGATACGGCGGATTCGACCAGGGGAGCTGCCTCCCCTACCTGTGCGCCGGATGCTGCCAGCCTGCGGCACATTTCATTCAGATACCCGGGTAAAAAGCCGCCTGCCGTGCCCAAGGCCATCCCCGGCACAGCTTACGGGCAGATATGCCCTGTTTAAGGCAGGTTCTTCTTCTCATACTCCTCCACACCGAAAGTAAAGACCAGCGTACCGGCATAGGTGTCCGCATCATCCACTTCCCAGGTGGTCACGGTTCCGGCGGCATACACATACTCCGTGGGGGAGATCTCCACATACTCGCCCATGTCAAAGAGCGGCGTGGTCCCGCCGGGATACCACCTGGTCTTTGACATGTTCACCGTCACGGGGAGGCTTGCCCCGGTATTCTCCCCCGTCAGCTTCCCATTCAGGTAATCGCCGTTTGTTCCCCTGGATAACTCCACCGACAGATGCGTGGGCTCCACCTGCACCATCTGGTTCAGCAGCAGATCCCCCTTGACCCCCACCTGGAATGTCCCGGAGGCCGTGCCGTCCTCCGCCGTATACGTCAGCCCCACCGCTGCCGGGATGGATACCGTATAGGTGGACGTGACCTGGCAGGAAATCTTACATTCTGCCGTCCCCTCCGTGGTGTACTCCTGTGCCGCCGCGGTCATCCCGCCCTGCAGCAGCGCCGCCGCTGTTAAAAGTGCCGCCATAATCCTGTTCCTCATGGAAACCTCCTTTTCTTCCCTGCCTGCTGTTATTTTTATTTTCCCCCGCACCCGGCAGGATCATGTGACGGAAGGAACGCAGGAGCGGTGCCCCTGCGTGCAAAAACCGGGCTTTTCAGTCCAGGATTGCCAAAGTTGTCTGGCAGCTGCCCTGGGTAAGGCCGATATACCCCCCGTCCCCGTCCGGGTAATAGGGGATCTGGAGGAAACTCAGGTCATGCTCCCCCGCCCCCAGTGTCTCCCCGGGCACCCAGTCCACATGCTGCCCGGAGGGGATCAGGCCCGTCTCAAAGACTAGGCACCCCTCACTGTCATAGACCTCATACCGCAGCAGGAAATCCAGGTTTTCCGCCCGGTTATCCAGCTGCACCACTGTTTCGGGGCCGATGGAGGCATCCTCGATCCCGGAGAAATAGACGTTCCTGCCCGCAAGGGGGTCTGCCTCCAGTTCCGCTGCCTGCCCATCCGTGGCCCTGGTATCCACCACCAAGCCCCCTGCGGCAGGGTTTTCGCTTCCATGCCCCACAGCAACAGGGGGTTCGCTTTTATGCTCCCTGTTGCTCATGCAAAAGGCAGTGGCGGCCGCCACAATCACCACTGCCGCCAATACTGCCAGAATCATTATTATCAGGTTTTTCCTGCCCTTTCCTTTTTCCATTTTTCTCCTTTCTGCCGCCTAGTAAGGTTTCTTACCCCGCCCATGCCAGGTATTCCACCCCTGGCTGTTCCCTTCATCCTGCAGATATGCCTCCATGGCTTCTCCCGGGAATGTCAGACCTCTTTTCAGGGATCACTTCTGCCCGCAGCTGATCCCCAGCCTCAGCGTCCCCTCCCAGTCCCCCGGGATCCTTTCACCTGACAGGAGGATCCTGCCCGTCCCGTTATAAAAACCATCCCCGTCCACTGCGGCATCACTGCTGTCAATATCCCATTCCGTCCCATCCGCCTGGACGGACAGGGGGAGTGTCCTGCCTGTTTCCGCATCCTGCAGGGAGAACCCTGCCCCTTCCACTGTTACGGACAGGCGGTAGGTATTGTCAGGGAACAGGTATCTCACCGTGACGGGGATTTCCCCCACGATCCGGTTATTCCCCCCATCCTCCGACAGGCTGATACTGGCCGGGACCGATACGACAAAACCGGGCGTAATTTTATAATGGTACAGGTCGTACAGACGTGTAAAAGATTCCGTGGTGGCGGTCTTATCGCCGCACCCCGCATCCACCAGCGTCTCCGCAGCCGCCAGTTCGTCCAGCAGTTCCTGCCACTTGGCAGGCGGGTACTTTCCCCCTTGTGCCAGCGTGCCGTTCCGGATATCATCCCCCACCATCTGCACAAGTTCCTCCAGGGCGCTCAGCCTTGCAACGAAGGTCACGTCCCTGCGGACAGCCGCCCAGTCATATTCGTACTGGTATACATTCCCGATCTCCACCGTGGTGGGCGTGATCTTCTCCACGGAAGCCATGAATGCCTTGAACGCTATCCTGCGGGTGTTGTCGACCAGGATGATATAGTCCGGGATGGTGCCCTTGTCATAGGCATCCTTGGCAAATGCGTCCGCGCCGATCACCGTCACGCTGTCCGCTATCTCTATCCGGGATGCCTTGGTGTTGGCAAATACCCTGTCGTGGATCTCCGTGACGCCCTCCATGAAATGGATGGTATAGCCGTCCGATATGTTCGCCGGGCTCGCCATGGTACTGCCCACCTGCGACACGCTGGCAGCCCCGGTCTTCCCGGGCGTGATATAGATATCCTCCAGTTTTTTCATGTCATAAAAGGGGATGTTGAGGCTGTTGTATTCCAGATCCCCAGGCAGGGTCAGCGACGTGGCCCCCTCGCAGTGGTAGAAGGAGTAGTTGGAAATGCTGTCCACCGTGTCCGGTATGACCACTGCTTTCAGGGAAGTGCAGTATTCAAAGGCATACTCCCCTATGGTCCCCACGCTGGAGGGGAGCGTATACTCCTGCAGGCTGGAGAACCTGGAGAACGCGTACTTACCGATATTTGTGATCCCCTCCCCCACTGTCACGCTGATGATCCTGCCCCTGTACGCCCTGTAAGGCTGGTAGTCATAATACCCGATCCCCGCCATCTCCCCGGTGCCTGTCAGTTCCAGCCGGTATGTGTCATTCCCCAGGCCGTACAGGGCAGCGATCACGTTATCGTCAAAGACTGCGTAGGTATCAAAGCTGTTATTGTATTTCCCGCTGCTGTTGCCCATGTTCCACTGCATCAGCCTGTCATCCGGGTAGACGGTCAGGCCGTAGGGGCTGGCCAGGTCCTGCACTGCGTCCGCATCACCATAAGTTCTCCCCTGTTCCATGTCCCCTACAGCCGCACTGGCATCACTCCCGGCATCCCCTACTGTCCCGTTTCCGTTTTCCCCGGTACTTTCACTTCCTGCATCGCCTCCTGATACCGTGCCGCTCCCCACAGGATATCCGTCAGCCGGGTCATTCCCGGATACAGTACCGTTTCCTGTGGGACACCCCGCAGCCGGGTCATTCCCGGATACAGTACCGTTTCCTGTAGAACACCCCGCAGCCGGGTCATTTCCGGATACAGTGCCGTTTTCTGTAGAATATCCTGCATCCAGACTATTCCCGGATATAACACTGCTGCTTTCCACAGAATAACCTGCGCCAGGGTTATTCCCCGGCATGATGGGATTCCCCTGCGCCTGTACCGGGCAGAGGCCGGACACCGCAAGGCTGGCTGCCAGCAGTACTAGGGCTGCGCCCTTTCTCACAAAACCTTTCATTTCTGTCTGCTCCTTTCCAGATTTTTCATCTGCGCTGTCTGCGCCGTTCCTCTTCCGTTCCTGACCACCCCCTTTCCATCCATGCCGGGAAACATATGGCAGGCTGCCCAGGCCGCCATATTCCCCGGCCCTTCCCGCATCCGGCAGCCCTTTTCCAAAACATACCAGCGGAAAAAGGAATATCCATCCCTGGTTCCATCTTCCTGCCGTTCCCGCCCTTACCCTCCCCCAAAGCCATTTGCCATGTCATGACGCACAAGGCTCGCATAATACTGGCTGATGGTCACAGGCGCATTGAACAGGGCGGACAGGGTATAGGCACGGATATTCCCCACCAGGGTTGTGTTCTGGTCCAGGCAGTCCATCACATACTCGATATGGGTACTGTCCAGTTTCAGGAACCTGTTTTTCACAACCTCCGTGCCCATTTCCTCCTGGTTGACACGGGTTGTCTCCCGGCTGCTGCTGCAGACCTCCGCCATGAGTTCCACAAAGCCGTCAAGGCGCTGCCTGTCATAGGGATAGCGTTCCAGCAGGATATCATAGCTGATGTTTTCCCGGATCAGGGCACGATAGGCGCTGAACAGTTCCATCTTTCCCATCCTGTCCGCCTGCCCGGTCCCTCCTGCCCCTGTACAGGGATTGATGGATGAATCAGTCTCACTCACCTCAGTATTGCTAAAGTCAGTATTATTTGTTTGTGATTTCCGCAATTCCTGTTTTGTGGTTTTCACATTTCCTGATTTGTGATTTTCACATTTCTTGAGTTGTGATTCTGCGGTTTGCTGCGGCCTGCCATGTTCAACAGATAATTCCACCGGCTTCTGCTGCATTATCTGCCCTGGCATGGCTGCCTGTCTCGGCAGAACCGGAATTGTTGCCCCGATTCCAGATGCTTTCCCTGAGGCTGTATGCCCCGGCGGCACTGCACACTTTAACGGCACTGCCTGTGCTGGCGGTTTCGGCGCATCCCCGGGCGGAGCCTGCGCCCCTGAGATGAAATTTTTCACATAGATCACATTTGGCTTCCCCAGCCCCCGGCGTTTCCGCTCGATCAGCCCCACCCCTTTTGCCGTGTCCAGCTCGCTTAACAGCTTGTTGGCTTTCTGTTCCGCACAGGCAAGAGTCCCCATCACGTCGGCAATGGTAAAAATGATATACACCCTCCCGTCCCCGTCCATCCACCCGTTTCTCACGGAGAGCGACATCCGGTCCAGCAGCAGCCCGTAGAGTACTTTCGCCTCCACGGATACATCCTTGAACCTCCTGTCCGTAAAGAGCGCCTTGGGGATGCGGTAGAAACTGTACTGTTCTGCTTCATTCCCATAATAATAATCCAGATCAAGCGGCATCATGGCTGCCTCCTTCCTTTGCTTTAATGAACCGGCAGACGCATCCGCCAGGGCTGGTATCTGCCAGGACGCAAAAAAGCCGCCCGGCAACCTGTTCAACTAAGTCACCGGGCGGCTTTTTTGCGTCCCTGCCCAATATAAAATTTATGCGTTTACGTCATTCCTGTCCTTTTTCCACACCTCCAGGAGGGAAAAGATGACCTCCTCCATCTGCTCCCGGGTATAGGACTGCGGGAAATACTGTTTCAGCCTCCCGCTTTTCAGCGTTACTTTTGCCGGTGGGGGATTTTCCTCTGTCAAAATCGCATCCATCACATCCCTGCCCAGCTTCCCATCCTGGCTGTACTTTTTCAGCCGCTTTGCCTGCTCCAGGGAGGGCACGGAGGATAAATTTTTCATCAGTTCCAGGAGCTGCCCCTGTTCCTCCTTTGTCAGATAGGACAGTTCCACAGCCGGATTGAACGGCAGTTTCCTGTCATCCGCCATCTGGAGAAGTTCCGGCAGGAGTTCTGTCAGGCGGATGTATCTCTGTATCTGCTTAAAATTTTCCCCGGACTCATCCGCTATGATTTCAACTGAAAACTTCTTCCTTAAATTCTGGACAACTTGTCCAGAATTATTTCCTGCCGGCCTGCCCGCTTTCCTTTTGATCGCATCCAGCTTCATCTTATAGGCCCATGCCTTTTCACTGGGGAGCAGGTTCTCACGCTGAAGGTTGCTGTCCACCATGAACAGGGTGGCCTCATCATCATCCAGGTCACGGATGACCACCGGCATGGTGTCCTGCCCCGCCAGTTCCAGCGCATGTCTGCGGCGGTGCCCTGCGATCAGTTCATACCCTCCCTCCGCACGGGGGCGGGCAATACCGGGTACAAGCACCCCATGGAGTTTCACGCTCTCCACCATCTCCCCCATGGCTTCATCGTCCAGCACCTTGAATGGATGCCCCTTAAAAGGGAACAGCTCCCCCAGGGGGACCTCCTGCACCTTTTCCCCCGCAGCCTCCGCAGGGCTGCCCACGGAAAACAGGTCATCATAGGAAGTCATCTGGATATTCCTTGCGCTGCTTTTCATATCCCCGCCACCTCCCCCACCAGGGCCTGATAGGCTGCCGCCACTTTCCCGGCCGGGTCATGGAGGTAAATGCTCTTCCCCTCCGCACTGGACTCTGACGCCCTTACCGACATGGGGATGATGCTGTCAAATATCCGCAGCTTCCCATCATAAGTGCTATGTAAAAGTTCCACGATATCCCTCGCATAGTTTGTCCGCATGTCTGCCATGGTGATAAGTATCCCGGCAATGGCAAGCCCGGGGTTGATCTGGCGGCGTACCTTTGCAACCGTCCTTAATAACTGCTCCAGCCCCTTGATGGAAAGGTACTGGGCCTGCACGGGTATGACCACCTGGTCCGCTGCCGCCAGGGCATTGATGGTCAGCATCCCCAGGGATGGCATGGTATCCAGCACGATTGCGTCATAATCATCCCGTACCTCTTTCAGGAACTCCCGCAGGATCGTCTCCCGGCTCATGGTATTCACAAGCGTGACTTCCATGCCGGAAAGCTCAATATTGGCCGGAAGCAGGTCTACGCCCTCATCATGGTGGAGAATCCCGAATCCCTCCGGAAGCGGGCTGTCATTAATAATGGAAGAAAGCACTGTTGCCAGCGTGACCTCCAGCCTGTCCGGCTGCTGGAACCCCAGGCTTGCCGTCATGGAGCCCTGGGCATCCATATCTATCAGGAGGACTTTTTTCCCCGCACAGGCAAGCCCCACGCCTAAGTTCACGGAACTCATGGTCTTTGCGCAGCCCCCTTTCTGGTTACATACCGCATAAACTGTCGCTGCCATGTTCACCCCTCCCCTCTCACACAGGCTGGCAGATTACTGATATTCAGATATCCATATCCTACCAGGTAATAGTCCAGGCAGTTATGCTCCACATAAGCCCACACCCAGTAAGGCACATCCCTGTGCCCGGTTCCTCCAACGCCGCCTGCCTGTTCCAGGAGCCTCCTTAAATCTCCCATACCCTGCCTCCGGCTTTGTAAATCACTTCCGTTAAATCTCTCTGTCATCTGTACTGATTTATCCTCCTTTGCCTGAATTTGACGGGTAAGCAAACGCAGCCACGCTTTGCGTGTCTGCTTATTGCATAAAATAAGCATAACCGGTGGAAGCCGCTTGTTTCCTAGCTTTTTTCGGTTATGCTTATTATAACTCAGGCGTTATCCAGAAACCTCTCCAAAAGAGAACTTCCGTCATGGGCACCATAAGTATTTCCAAAACTCAGATTGATCACAAGCGGCATTTGCAGTTCTATCGCCTTATTGACCGCATAAGTCACCGCCCGCATGATCTCTGTGGTCCTTGGGAAGGAAAAGGCATCTGGAAGCCCCAGCTTGACGATCAACAGTGCTGCTTCCGGCGCTGCACCCTGATAGGCGGCGCTGCTGCCTGCCGCAATGCCCGCTACCGCCGTCCCATGTCCGCTGGTATCCACGCTGGGCAGGAGCTGGAACTGCTGTGCGCCGGATGCCTCCAGTGCGCGGTTGATCTGCTCCGCAGCAAACTCTACCCCCAGCACAAATCCTGCCGGCGGCTGTCGTCGCTCCTGTTCTGTCCCCTCTTCCGCCCCACCTTCCACTCCTTCTGTATCGGAACCGTCAGGCTGCCCAGAAGGGCGCAGGGTTTGATCCCATAGATAAAGAATCCTGGTCCTGCCGTCTCTGTTGCGAAACTCCGGAAGTCGATAGTCAATTCCCTCCTGTGTTGCATAGGTGCTGAAAGAGCCTGCCTCTGTCCCATTCTGCCCAATGTATCTTAATACTGGAAGTTTTTCTTTCATCGACACATACTATAATTTTGTCAATCAATCCCTCCACATTCTGCCTTGTCAGCTCTGCCAATCCCAAACACCCCATCATATCCTTTGTCTGGAGTTCCCCGTCTACAACCTGGTCCCAGTATGCTATTTTTTCCTCCGCTTCTGCAAGATTGACCTTTATAATTAATTCTTTTCTTTCTGCCTCCGCAAGCCTTACTTGCAGAATACTTTCTCTGCTGGAGTTTTTTTCTTTACCTGCCAAACTCCTTTTGTATGCAAAGTCTTCTTCATCTGCAAAATTCCCTCTGCCTGTATAACTCCTTTTGTCCGCAAAATCTTTTTCATCTGCAAAATTCCCTCTGCCTGTATAACTCTTTTTGCCCGCAAAGTCTTCTTCATCTGGAAGCTCTCCCTTCACCGCCTGTCCGGTATTGGGATTTTTCCCTACCGCGGAGTAAACCTCATAAATCTCCAGCTTGTGTTTTTTCAGCAACGCCTGCTCTCTCTGAAGATGACGCTTTCTCTTTTTCCATTCCTGCCGTTTTCTTTCTGCAATCTCCCGGCATTTGACCTTTAAATTTTCTTCACCTTCCATCTGTATTACGTAATCCTGCATTTCGGAGAGCACATATTGCCCCAGATTCACGGCATCCACCTTCTCCACGCATCCCTCCAAAGAATCAGTATACCTGTATGGGCAGACAAAACAGGGTGCCGCCATTTTGCGGAAGCGCAGATTCCTGCCACAACACCCGCAGACCAGCTTCCCTATCAGGACATGCCGCGGCATCTGCCCGGCCCCCTTCCGGATTGTGTGCCCATCCTGCAGCATTTGAAATGTCTGTCGGTCTATAACAGGCGTGTGATGATCCGCATATACCTTCCACTCACTCTGCGGCTTTAAGTGGTTCATCCCGCCCACCGTCTCCTTTTCGGTCTTCCCATAGACAAGGTCCCCCACATACACCTGATTGTGAAGGATCTGACATACTGTGGATGTCTGCCAGATAAACATGCCCTTTTTAGGACGACGTCCTGTTTCGCCCTTTTCTACCCGAAACTGCAGGGGTGTCTTAATCCCCTCCCTGTTAAAGAGCCTTGCAATCTCTCCCGAACTGCAGCCCTGGAGGGCAAGGTTAAATATACGTCTGACAACTGCCGCTTCATCCTCCGCAATCAGCAGCTGATGCCTGTCTTCTCCCGATTTCATGTATCCGAAAGGGCTGTTTGAGCTGATGTACTGCCCCTGTTCCTTTCTCACGGACAGCGCCGACTTTACCTTTACCGACAAATCCTTACTGTACAGGTCGTACAGGAGATTTTTAAAAGAAATATCCAGCTCCCCCGCCATATACCTTTCCGCCGCGCTGTCGTAGCCGTCATTCACGGAAATGAAGCGCACACCCATAAAGGGAAAAATCTGCTCCAGGTAAGCCCCCAGCTCAATATAATCTCTGGAAAACCGTGAAAAATCCTTTACCACAATGCAGTCAACCTCCATGCTGCGTACCAGCTCCAGTAACCTGCCGACTCCGGGACGGTTAAAATTCGTCCCGGAGTAACCGTCATCCTCAAACTCCAACAACTCGTAACCTTCAAAGCGAGCTGCCACAAACTCTCTTAACAGCTCTCTCTGCATCTGGATACTGTTGCTCTCTCCATAGACAATCTCCCCTTCGGCAGACTCCTGAGATACCGTTTTCGGAGTCTCTGATTCCCCATGAACAGAATCGGCATTTGCTGACATCTTCCTGACAGTATGGTCCCCTTTGGACAATCGCATATAGATAGCAATCCTAAGTCTGCTGCTCACTGCCGCCATCCGCTCCTCCTTGATTATTTATTAATTCCTCGGACAATGAGCCACAAGTCCGGGAAAGTCTGACTGCAGGTAAATTGTTGATTTTTCAGGTGCAAATCGAAAAGTAATCTTCACCCTCTTGTCCGGATACAGTTCTATCCTTTGGATCAGGGCAGCAATCAATTCACCATCTGCCGCTGCCTTCCCTGAAAACACTGCCAATTCGCGCAGCATTACGTTCCACCGCCGGGCTTCTGCGCACACCTCCTCTAGCTTGCCTCTTTTTTCCTCCAGGCTGGCCCTCGCCTTCCCTGCCTCCTCCTCATTCTGCGCCTTCCATTCCAGAAACGCTTCCCTCTTTAGAATGCCTTCCCGATATTTCCGATACTGCTCACTTCCCGCCCAATCCGCGTTTTTCAGCCTTCTTTGCAGCGCATCCGCTTCTTTCTGTATCTGGCATTTTCTCTCATTGGCATATTTCATATTCTCCTGTACCAGTTCTTCTGGCAAAATATCACGAAATGCCGCCTCCCGCCTTAATATTACGTTTACTATTTCAGTCAATAAATTTCCTGAAACAGTACTAACGTCGCAGCCATGCTTATCTTTTTTGGGAGAATTTCTGCAAAAATAACGGCTGTGTACAGCTTCCTGTCCCGCAGCAGCCCTTTTCGCAGTGCCCCGCCTGCCCAACTTCCTTCCACAGCAGCCGCAGAACAGCATGCCCTCGAAAATATCCTTTTTTTCTGTCTTAACACAAAAAGCAGGATGTAACTCCTGCTCTTTTGTCTTCTCCGCTCTTTCTGCAAACTGCCCGGCAATCCGGCAGAATTGTTCCCTGCTGATGATCGCCTCATGGGTGTTTTCTGCCCTGCTGCCCTCCAATACCGTACAGCCTGTATAAACCAGATTAGTCAATACTGCCTTTATGCTGCTCCTGCCCCACCGGTACAGCATTTCCCCCGACTGCCGGCACAGATGGTTGTACCTTCGGTACTCCGCAGGACGATGGATCCCCCGTTCATAAAGGCTTTCCGCAATCTCCCGAAAACTCCTGCCCTCGTCATATTGCGCAAAAATCCACCTTACCACCTCCGCCGTCCCTGCCTCCGCAAACAGGCATTTCTTCCCACAGATCCACTCCGCCCCATAGCCATAGGGCGGAATGCCCCCCACATAGCTGCCCGACTCCCGCTTTGCCCTCTTGGCGCTCTTTACCTTGAGGGAAATATCTCTGGCATACATTTCATTTGCCAGATTCTTCAGGTTGATGCCAATGTCATCACTTTCTGCAAAAAGGCTGTCAAAGCCGTCCGTGACAGAGATAAAGCGAACGCCTAAAAAGGGAAATATTTTCTGGATATAATTTCCTGCCTCAATATAATTGCGCCCAAACCTGGAAAAGTCCTTCACAACAACACAGTCCACCCTGCGCTGCCTTACATCCCCCATCAGACGTTCAAAACCCTCTCTGGCGAAATTCGTCCCCGTCTTTCCCAGATCGCTGTAGCAGTCATACAAGACCATGTCCCCCTGTCTTTTCATGTATTCCTTCGCTATCTCTATCTGGGTCTGGATCGATTCGTTTTTCCTGTCACTGCCCTCCACCGAAAGGCGTGCATAAATTCCCACAGAATAAATCCTTCCAGCCATCACCCAATTCCCTTCATATTAAATTCCACTCGGATTCTCTTATCCTCATATACCTCAATGCGACGCACAAACGTCATCAATACATCCCGATTCAGTTCTGTCAGCTCCTGCACCTCCTTAAAGTGCTCCAGTTCCCTGCCGGCCGCCGCACCTGCCTCCATGCAGCGGCGTATCCATTCCTCCTGCCCTGCAATGGCTTTCCCCGCCCGGGCATATTTATCCTCATAAATTTGTCGGAAAACACAAAAGTCCTCCCGGCTGATGGTGCCGTCTTTCAAGTCCTCCCACAGACTGTCCTGCAGAGACAGGCACTGCTCCCGCACCTTGACAAGCCTTGCCGCCTCCCCCTCCAGCGTCCTTATATCTTCAAATTTAACCTCCAGCCCATTCATATATGCCGACAGCCTCTCCCAATCTGTCAACACCTCTGCCTGTATCCTCAGGCAAGCCAGCACAGTTTCCCGCAGCACCTCCTCTGTGATATCATGCCGGCTGCAGCCCCTTCCCTTATTTCGCGCCGAGCATATAAAAGAGAGCCTTTCTTTTCCTTTATAACGATCCAGCCTCCTTGCCATAGGCCTCCCGCAGTCCCCACAGAACAAAAGCCCTGAAAACATATGGGCACATTCTTCCCCTCCGCTGCGGCGGCTTCCCGTCTTTAAGAGCCTCTGCACATTGTCAAATTCCTCCCTGCCGACAACTGCTTCGTGGGCATGCTCCACCCGCGCCCACTCCTCCTTAGGTTTACGGCAGTACTTGTTTACCTTTACACTTACCTTTTCGGTCTTTCCCTGCTCCAGAGTTCCTATATAGACCGGATTAGTCAAGATTCTCCTGACTGCCACTGCAGACCATTCTGCCTGAATGCCTGCGGCAAACCCGCTGCTGTAATGACCGCCTTGCGCCCGCTTATACTCCATTGGGCTCAATACCCCCAGGATATTCAGCTTTTCGGCAATCGCCGTGGCGCTCATGCCCCCAAGCCTCCAGCCAAAGATACTCCGCACCACCCCTGCCGCGTATCCGTCCGGAACAAGATGATTCCTGTCCTCAGGATCCTTCTGATAACCATAAACGGCAAAAGCTCCGATAAATTTCCCATTCTCCCTTTTGATCTTCTGGTGGCTCTTTACCTTGTCAGAGATATCCCTGCAGTAGGCATCATTGACAAAGTTCTTCACCGGAAGCACCAGCGCCCTCTCATTATAATCTGCCGTCAGGGAATCATAGCGGTCAGTAACCGCAATAAAGCGCACATTTAAAGCCGGGAAGATCTTCTGTATCAATCGCCCGGCTTCAATATACTCTCTCCCAAATCTGGACAGGTCCTTTACAATAATGCAGTCAACAAGCCCGGCATAGACATCCTCCATCATACGTCGGAACCCCGGACGCTCAAAGCTGGTCCCCGAGTAACCGTCATCCACGTAAATATCGTAAATTTCCATATCTTCCTGTCTGCGGACGAAGGCGCGGCACAGTTCCCGCTGTGAGCTGATGCTGTCGCTCTCAAGCCTCCCTCCTGTGGAAGTGTCATCCCGGGACAGCCGCAGATATATGCCTGCATGGTATAACTCCTTTGGTTTCATAGGTCCTCCCCCATTGCTCTCCATTACAGATCCGCGCGCATCCTAATATTTTATCTTGGCTATTTTCGCCACATACTCCTTCATCCTGTCGCTCATGCTCACTTCCGTATCAGCATAGTCCAGCTGAATGACATAATCCCCGTACCTTACCAGGAAAGGGTACTGTACCTGCTCCAGATATTCCCGGATCCTCTCCTCCACCGGCCTGGACCTGTCTATACGAATATCCCTGATATCCACAAGCGCATCCCTGTCAGCCTGCATAATGTCTGCATCGCCCATAATATGTAATCCTTCCGCAGTTTAACGCCTTCGATAAACTGCAGGTCGCTTTTCTATACCTTATGCCGCCTGCGGAATGTCCTATGATAACCATAGCGCCGCATCTACCTGACACACTCCCCGCTGTCTAAAACGGCGATCAATGTCCCCCTTCCGGTCAGATTCGGCTCCCTGAACGCCACCTGCGGGAGGCAGGAGCCTTCCGCAGGCATCTGCGCCTCATAAAAATACCGCTTGGGCATCTCTACATATTCAATCTGCTCCAGTTCTACAATATTTTCCACCAATTGCTCCGGCACTGTCAATATGGCATATCCTGCTATGAGATATTCAATCTTCACCCCCAACAACTCCAGCGCATCCAGACTGCCGTGATACTTTACGATCAGCTCCCATGTACGTGTTTCTTCGTCAAATCCCACATTCAGATCCTCTGTACGTTTCCTGACCTCTTCGGAGGTCTGAAGGGCAAGCTGCAGTAAATTTTCCAGTTTTTGGTTCATATCCTTTCCCCCTCGCCGCTGCAATACAATTTCCGGATGTATGTGCTTCTTCCCACCCGGCTCTGCGCTTTGCAGATATCAGGAACTGTAAATCTTCACAATTGCCTCTATGCATTCATTCCGCACCAATTGCAAAGTTATTTACAGCTCCTTACATCATATGACGCCGGGCGCCAAAAGGTCATACACTCTTGCCGTAATCATCAGCAGGAAAGGAATAAAAGATCCGACTTCCATAAGGCTGCCCCCCATTGCTGTAAACGGCGAAGCCGTGAATAGTAACTGCCCTCCGTTCACTCTGCAAAAAATACCTTGAATGTGTCGATGGCATATCTGGTATCCTTCACTCCCGCAGTTTCCACCGCAGAGTGCATGGCAAGCTGCGGCAGACCGATATCCACACTGGACACGGACACATGTGCCGTGGAGATATTCCCCAATGTACTTCCCCCGGGAATGTCTGACCGGTTCGCATATGTCTGATACGGCACCTCCGCCCTTTCACAGATACTTTTCATCACAGCCGCCGACACCGCGTCAGTGGCGTATTTCTGGCTGCCGTGGTACTTGATGACAATGCCCCTGTTCAAATAAGGCCTGTTGGTGGGGTCTGCCTTCTCCGGATGATTGGGATGCACCCCGTGGGCATTGTCCGCGGATATCAGAAAACTTCCCGCAATCAACTGCAACGTCATGCTGCGGGACAGGCCAAGCCCCTCCCCGATCCTCCACAGCACATCCTCCAGAAACGTGGAGTCCGCGCCCTGCCTGGTGCCGCTTCCCACTTCCTCATTGTCAAACACCGCGCACACATTGATAAAACGCTCCGGAACACTCTCCGCAAATGCCCTGTGCGCAGCATACACGCACTGTAAATCATCCAGCCTGGGAGACAGCACGAACTCCCCCTTCTCTCCGATGATCCTGCCCTTCTCCCTTGGATACAGAAAAAGATCATGCCCCAGGATATCCTTCGGATCCACACCGGCTTCTCCGGCGATCCGCTTCATCAGCGCGCCTTTTCCCTTGCCCTCCCCCATACTTTCATCCGGGCAGGCATACAGAGGCAGCATGTCTGTCTGAGGATTATAGGCATGGCTGCTGTTGATCTCCCGGTTCATGTGTATTGCCACATTGGGGATTACCAGAAGGTCTTTCTCCACATTGACCAGCCTGGTCTCCAACCCCTTCTCCCCCTTAACCACGATACGCCCTGCCACGGACAGACATCTGTCCAGCCATGTGGACAGTATCATACCGCCGTACATCTCCGTGTTGAGCTTTATATACGCACCCTCCACCGCCATCTCCGGCGACTCTTTGATCTTAAAGGCAGGAGAATCGCTGTGGGTCGCCGTAATATGAAACCCTTCCGCACTGCTCTCCGGAAGCCGGAAAGCGATCAGGGAGGAACCGTTCCTTGTGACAAAATACCCCTGTCCCGGCGAAAGCTTCCATTCCTCTGACTCCATAAGCTCCCTGCAGCCCGCCTCTGCCAGCGCTTTCTTCATATTCTCCACCACATGGAAGCAAGTAGGGCTTTTCTCGATAAATTCCAGCATTTCTTTTGCTGTCTTCTGATATTCGTTCATAAATAATCCCTCCTGATCGGGCAAAAAAAAGCTGTTCCCTGCCCGTCGCGCAGCCCGCATACTGCATCTCGGATGCACAAAAGCCCTCCCTCCTGTGCATCCGAACGCTTTTGCACACTGGCTTCTGCACGCCTCAGCGCCGGTAACACACCGCCTCCGCCATCTCATCCGCCTTATCCTGCCCGCAGAAAATCCCCGCGATCGCCAGGGCAAAGTCCACTGACGCGCCCATTCCCCTTGCCGTCACTACCTTATCCGAGATTTCCACCGGACCGTCTGTCACATCCGCACCCTCCAGCTGGCTCTCAAAGCCCGGATAACAGCATGCCTTCCTGCCCTTTAAAATACCCCTGTGCCCTAAAATGCTGGGCGCAGCACAGATTGCCGCAACATACCTGCCTTTTTGATAAAAGGCGTCCACCTGCGCCATCAGACCCCCATGGGCTTCCAGATTCTCCGTCCCCAGCTTCCCGCCCGGCAGGACCAGCATGTCATACTCCTCAAAGTCCGCCTGCTCAAAAGTCTTATCCATCTGTACGGTCACATTGTGGGAGCTTCTCACCAGCATGTCCTCCCGCGCCGCCTCATTCTGTGACGCCCCACAGTGTACTGCCACCATATCCACCTCCAGCCCGCACCTGCGGCAGATATCCACCACAGTCAACGCCTCTATCTCCTCATATCCTTCCGCAAAAAAAACCGCAATCTTACCCATTTTCAGACCTCCTGACCTTTCGTTTTTCATTTACAGACTCATTTAGGAACCGTTCTTCCGTTCACAACCCTATTATACACAAACGTGGGAAAAATTCAATGTCCGATTGCCACTGGCAGCCGCGATATGATATAATAATTACCGTTCCCCCACGCTATGGCCTTATGCTTACGGACACATGGCACCTGGCCCATTGCCCGTGGGAATGAACAGCAACTATCATAAGCATCAGCTCATGGTATGGCGTGAGCACAAATCACAGATTCCTGACAATATGGACAGGAGTCAAAAACGGGAGGATTTTTCTATGAAGAAACCATTATTATCTGTTATGGCGCTGTGTGTGGCCTTCAGCCTGATCTCATGCGGGAATGAAAAGGACAAGCCCCTGACAGAAAAAGATCCGGACACCTGGACAGAAGCAGACCTTGAAAACGCGCTACAGCAGGCAATAGACGCTGCCGACAAATCATCCGGCACTGCCAGCCAGGAGACGCCCGCACCTGCGGTCAGTTCCTTCGATGCAAAGCAGGAAATCCTTAACGCTTCCTGGGAGAGCGGTCTAATCCAGATTGATGACAAGCTGGTCCAGCTGCCCCTTACATTAAGCGATTGGCTCGCCCTGGGTCTGGACTATGAAGTAGATTCGGGCAAGAAAAGCAAGGATTATCTGTTTACCCAAAATGAACAGGTTTCAATGAAACTGACCTATAATGGAGCACAGTTAGGCTCCCTGATCTTTATCAAGGAGACAGCAACCCCCGAAACCATGGAGGCCATGAATCCTATAATCGAGGAGCTTTCCATACTTCCCCTGTTTGGATGGCCGGAAAACATCACTATATATCTCCCCGGCGGCATGACCTATGGCGACCCTTATACCTCCATTGAGGAAAAGCTGGGAAGCGGGGCGGAAATTGACGCAAACCTGACTTACACGTACGGGCGTATGAAACATTCCCAATCAGATATCCTCTATGGCATCCAAATAATTGTCAACAAAAATACGCAGTCAATTTGCGGCTTTGATATCGGAAAGAGCCTCCGGGCAGACGACAGAAAGAATTTAACGACACTTTCCTTCGACAATATGCCAAACACCCAGACCTCTGACACTCACAATGTGACACTGTTATGGCCGTCTGAGTATAAACTGCTTTCGGGCGGCCTTACCCTTCAAACAGCCCGGCGTGTGGACAGTGTTTTGAACGACAATGGGAAAAAATACTATATGACCATTTCTTTCTCCATGCTGGCGCAGAAATATGCCAGCCCTTACGAATACCTCAGCTATGGGGATCCTGTCCTGGACGTGACAGATGAAAACGGCATGAACCGAAAGGTCTATAAGGCAGACGGGGCCTATCTTGTAAACTGCTCCACAGACGTACATATTTTCAAGGCAACCATAAAACTGGAGGATTTGTCCGATCCTTCTACAGACGCGCTTGCAGCCCTGCAGGACCTGGTGATCGAGATTGCAAATTCGGTTCAGTTCAGCTCCTGAATCCCCAAATCGTATTCTAGTCCCACTTGCATTTCACAGATGTTTGTTGTATAGTGTTTTCAGGTTTAATCAACAACCCCGCTGCAGAGCAGCGGGGCATGCGACCCTCGCGGCATTCGCCAAGGCCTTACAGGCTTTGGCTCGTTGCCCGCGGGAATCAAATATACATGCTCGTCGCTGTTTTGTGCCAGGCAGGCCGCTCTTAAACAGTGACGCATGATTCAAACAAACGGAGGCTAATCACAATGAAGGAAAAAGTAGTTCTGGCTTACTCCGGCGGTCTGGATACCACCGCCATCATTCCCTGGCTGAAAGAAAATTTCGACTATGAAGTCATCTGCGTCTGCGTGGACTGCGGTCAGGCGGAAGAACTGGACGGACTTGAGGAAAGGGCAAAGTCCTGTGGGGCGTCCAAGCTGTATATCGAGAACGTCATCGACGAGTTCTGCGAACAGTACATTGTCCCCTGCGTACAGGCAAACGCAGTATATGAGAACAAGTATCTCCTGGGCACATCCATGGCAAGGCCCCTCATCGCCAAGAAGCTGGTAGAGATTGCCCGCAAAGAAGGCGCTACCGCTATCTGCCACGGCGCTACCGGCAAGGGCAACGACCAGATCCGCTTCGAGCTGGGCATAAAGGCGCTTGCGCCCGATATCAAGATCATCGCTGCCTGGAGAAACGACAAGTGGACCATGGACTCCCGGGAATCGGAAATTGAATATTGTAAGGCACACGGCATCCACCTTCCTTTCTCCGCGGATTCTTCCTACAGCCGCGACCGCAATATCTGGCATATCAGCCACGAAGGCCTGGAGCTGGAGGATCCCGCCAACGAGCCCAATTATGAGCATCTGCTGGTTCTGGGCACCACCCCCGAGAAGGCTCCCGACCAGGGTGAATATGTCACCATGACCTTCGAGAAAGGAGTTCCCGTCTCTTTAAACGGTCATAAAATGAAAGTTTCCGAGATTATCTCCGAGCTGAATACCCTGGGCGGCAAACACGGCATCGGTATCATAGACATTGTGGAGAACCGCGTGGTCGGCATGAAATCCCGCGGCGTATATGAAACTCCCGGCGGAACGATCCTCATGGAAGCTCATCAGCAGCTGGAGGAGCTCATTCTTGACCGTGACACCTATGCCCTGAAAAAGGAAATGGGAAGCCGCTTTGCAAGCCTTGTGTACGAAGGCAAGTGGTTCACTCCCCTGCGTCAGGCGGAGCAGGCATTTATCGAAGAAACCCAGAAGTACGTCACCGGCGAGGTCAAATTCAAGCTCTACAAGGGCAATATCATCAAGGCAGGCACCACCTCTCCCTACTCTCTCTACAACGAGAGCATTGCCTCCTTCACCACCGGCGACCTGTACGACCATCACGATGCCGAGGGCTTTATCAACCTGTTTGGCCTGTCCTGCAAGGTCCGCGCCATGAAGATGCAGGAGCAGGGAGAGCAGCTCTCATGATCTTCCTGGCGGCCTACCTTCTCATCATCAATATCGTTGGTTTTGCCGTCATGGGAATAGACAAAAAAAGAGCCATCCGGGGTGCCTGGCGCATCTCGGAGGCTTCTCTTTTTTTGACGGCACTTCTGGGCGGAGCGCTTGGCTGCATCATTGGCATGCAGCATTTCCGTCACAAGACAAAACATTGGTATTTTAAGTATGGAATGCCCGCCATCTTTCTCGCGCAGGCGGCGCTGCTTATGTTTCTTTTGCGGACATTTACACCAGGCTCGTAAACCTTCACAATCCTCTGTTCCGAAGGGCGGGGACGTTCCAGGAAAGGCATGCTGCCCCGGCATACCTGGAAGCATAGACGTAAACCCTCTTGGAAGATATTATAATAATATTTACCAAACAGTCCTAAACAAAATTTCCGAAAGTGGAGAACAGGAGAATAGAATGAAAGCATTACAGATTTCTTCCATGAAACAATTTATGAACCATCTTCTCGCCGCAGAGACCTTCGCTCCCTTCCTGTTGGAGGAAGCAGTCATCTCCACGGCAAACACCTTTACCATAGATGGCCATGTAAATCGGGAATTTTATCAAAATGACCAGGACACGGACGTCCAAAGCATCCCCGAGCTTCGCCCCTGGAGCGAGCTGAAAGGGCTGTGTTTCGACCTGATCAAAGGCAGGCGCACTCCCCTTTTCTTTCGGTTCGTCCTGCACCTTAAGCCCGAAAAGGCTGTATCCCTTCTGGAGAGAGAGGGCTGCGGGATTGACCTTTCCCAGCTCAAGGCGCTTGTCTTAAACATCCGCTATGACGGTTCCAAGGCAGTTCTCACCACCGGGACCGCCTTCCACACCTTTGTCCCCTCCAAAGAACCGGATATTGTCTGGGACAGAGCGATGAAAAAGTTCCTGGACGGCAAGGGCATCTCCTACGAGGAACTGTGACCTGATTTCCGGTCAGCCCTTTGTGCGGAATCTGAAACCTCCTCCGGCACATAAACACATATCCTCAGTATGGTCAGCTTTTTGTGTGAGGCTTGAAGACCAGGCTCGCCAGATAGCCAAAGATCAGCGCGGCGGAGGTGCCCACCGCACCGGCCTTAAAGCCTCCTGCGAACACGCCCAGAAGCCCCTGCTCATCCACCGCCTCCTTGACTCCCTTCATCAATACATTTCCAAAGCCCAGCAAGGGTACGCTCGCCCCTGCTCCAGCATATTCCTGAAAGGGTTCATACCAGCCGAACACACTGATGACCGCTCCGGTCACTACAAGCAGGACCATAATGCGCCCTGGCATCATCTTCGTTTTTTCCATCAGAATCTGTACCAGCGCGCATATCAGCCCGCCAACCCAAAAGGCATTTACATAATCCATCATATGGCTGCTCTCCTTTACCTCACATTACGCTTTACCGCACGTCTCCCGCCGCAAACCCGCGTCTCCGGCGGCACATTCTGCGTTCCCTGCGGCAATGTATCTGTTTATGGTTAGTATTCACCAAAATAATAAATTTATGTATTTTTATCTGAAGTTCCGCTCCTCCGCTTTATCTGGTACAGCATTGCATAATTCCGGATATAAGCCTTATTATCAGCCGAAAACAAGAGATGGACCGCCAGCTCCACACTATTCCGAACAAAAGGCCAAAAGACACACATTATGGAAATGTGCATAACTGGCTATGGAATCATGGATAACTCTATTTTATAAAATGCAAAAAACTCTTATGCATTCTAAAAGGGTTATGCTATAATTAAGTCATTGACAAAACGAAAATTGGAGGAATCACAATGCAAAGTGTAAGAATTTATGAAATGCCCGCCTGTAAAATGGTTTCGTCTGGAACAGGCATGTTCGGTGAGGGTAAATTCAATATATTTGATGAATGGTTTTCTTCACAAAAAAGAGGGTTATTTCCGAAAGATTTCCTGTTTTGGGCAGGAGAGGGCTTTGTTTGGCTGTATATGTATGAAGAAGGAATGAATGTTCCAAACGAATTAGAAATAATAGATTTTCAAGGAGGTCTTTATGCTGTAGCAACCGATATAGACCAGAAAACGGATAAGCGCCGCTTTTCAAGAGCCGCCTTTTTGCGGCTTGCGCCGCTGGAAGGAATCCACCCGTCAAAAGAGGTCTGCCAACCATGAAAAGATATACCCCCCCAATGCGGGGGCACCTGACGCATAAAGCCCAACCAGCCCGGCAGTCAGCCGGATAGGAACGGCAAACTTTTTTACACTTCTATTGCTTTTGTCTCACGCAAGAAAAACCGCGGGGAATTAAACCCTCTTTTTAATTAAACTGTCCGAACCTGTTATGATATAAATGCAATATCATATTCTCTAAGCTCCCATCCCAACAATTGCATAATCTTCAATTCATCCTGTGCATCCAAAACAGCATTGTGCGTCTCACTGTACCCTTTGTCTTTGATAAACATCCTCAATACACTTTCAACGCCATATCCCCATTTCAGCCTTCCCGTTTTAAAGCATTCCGCAGAATCCGGTATAGCCCTGTTATATTGGCGGTATGCAGCCAGACGCATAATATCATACCATTCATATTCCGAATACTCTGGCAAATGTTTCTTATCAAAATGCGCATTGTACGCAAAAAGTTTCCGCACACCATAAGTACCCAGCCACTCTTTAATCTCTTTTAGAGCCTGCGTCCTGCCTGCAATGCAAACCATATCTTCATCAAGCCGCAATTCATTTGAATACATTCCACCCACTCTGTATTCTGGATCTATTATGTAATACGCGGAATCAAGCGCTTCTTTAGTCTCTGAATCAGCAATTATCACACCTATGGACATTACCTCATCATTCCAGTTTGTCTCCGTATCAATTACTGCAAATTTATCTTTACTATGCTCTGCAATTTGTGTGTATTTAACCATTTTCTACTCTGTCAGTAATATCATCCTAAATTTTTTATACCTGTGCGGCTGGAACACAACGGTTTGCCTGCATACAATTCATTGCAATACAGACGAACCATTGTGCCAGCAATACACTCCCAAATGAGCAAAACGCAGATGTACAAGCATATGCAGGGCGCGTAAGCGCGGATTCTGCGAATATGGGAGCAAAATTGGATACGCCTAAGGCGCTATTATATTAGACCCTCGCGGGAATAAGAAGCAGGATTGTTAAATAACTGCAATGACCTCAATCTCACACAACACGTTCTTTGGCAGCGTCTTTACAGCTACACAGCTCCTTGCAGGCTTCTCGGTAAAGAATTTCGCATACACTTCGTTAAACGCCGCAAAATCTCCCATATCTGCCAGAAAGCAGCTGGTCTTTACAACCTTAGTATAATCTGTTCCCGCCTCCGCAAGCAGTACACCGATATTTTTGCACACAAGCTCCGTCTGCGCCGTGATATCCTCCCCCTCAATATTTCCTGTCGCCGGATTGATGGGTATCTGACCTGACGCAAACAACATGCCGTTTGCCACAATGGCCTGTGAATACGGTCCGATTGCCGCGGGTGCTTTTTCTGTGGAAATTTTCTGTAACATGGTCTTGTCCTCTTTTCTTTATTTTCCTGGTTTTCTTGGTTTTTCTGGTTTTCTTGGTTTTTCTGGTTTTCTTGGTTTTTCTGGTTTTCTTGGTTTTTCTGGTTTTCCTGTTTCTTCCAGTCTCTGTGGTTTCTCTGGGCTATCGCTTTTCCTGATTCCCTGGCTTCCCCTGGAAACTGTCAATCATTCTTCCTTCCAGGCTTTCTCCTGATTCCCTGGTCTTACTGTTCTTCCAGGCTTTCCCGAATACTCCTGGTCTTAAGGTTTTCAGACTTCCAGACCTCTCCGCAGGTTTCACCGTAATCGCAGGGCAATTCTGACTTCACGGGAGAAACAACACAAACTGCTGCCTGCAAATATCAACCCTCCGCGTCCGGCTCGTCGAACTCTGCCGTCACATAGAAGCCCCGGGAATTCTCCACAATATCTGCCACAACCCCCTCACGGCTCATCAAGCGGTTGCGGAAAGGAATATTTGCCGACATCGCAAGCGACGGGTCTATGATATAATAATAATTGCTGGGCAGCAATCCTTCTGTAACTGTAATCTTCTGGCCAATCTCCAAAAGCCCGGATCGCTCCATCTTAAACTCCATCCTGCGCATTACGATTTTCCTCCCCGCTGCTGCTTATCTAAGCTTTGTCCAAGACCATTGTAACAGCAGCGGAAACTTTTTTCAAGCAATTCCTCAGTCGTCCCATTCCATTTCATGATCCAAGACAGCGCCGCTGGTGCCGCTGATGGTATATTCATACTCGTAGCCGCCGCACTTGAACTCCACCTCATACTCCAGTCTTCCGTCATCCCAATCCCGCTCCACTTCCAGGTGACTGACCTGGCTCTCAGACAAGCCCGCGTGGGTCAACGCCGCTGCCTTTGCACCATCGGCTCCTATGTCGCCGCCGTTCCCTGGCTCCTGCACCTGGCTCCCCGTGCCCACGCCGTTCCCAGGCTCCTGCACCTGGCTTCCTGTATTCCCGCCGTTCCCTGGCTCCTGCGCCTGGCTTCCCGTGCCCACGCCGTTCCCTGGCTCCTGCAGGGCATTCAGAATATCCTGCTGCCCGCTGAGCACAGCCCCGGTAAAAGCATCAATCCGGTACTCAAACTCCTCCCCGCTAAGCAGATTAAGCTCTACCTCATAGTGAGGGACAGGATCGTCCAGCTCCGGATCCACGTCACGGACCACGTTGGAATCCATCACATTCGTCCCTGCGTACTCCTCGGCAATGATCGCTGCAGCACCTGTGCCGATGGGCATGCCGGGTGCGCCGATCTTGATCAGATCCCGCAGTTCCTCCACGGAAAGAGCTGCCAGTGCTTCAAACTCCAGCGAACTGTTCAGGGCAATGACCTGGTTTACCATGTACGCCTTTCCAGAAGAAATGTTGTTGTTCTGCGCCTGAATCTCCATACCGGCATCCACTGTCAGTTTCTGGCTGTAGACGGCGGACTGACTGGACGACATTTGCAGCGCGGTGTCCACAACGGTGACTAATTCCTCCTGAATGCGGGCTGCACGTCCCTGGTCGCTGTCCTCCACAGAGATCAGGATTGCGGAGGAAATGCTGTCCAGATAGCCGTGGCGCAGCAAGGCGCCCACAATGGCATTTACCGCCACATCCAGCTTGATCCCTTCCAGGTCGGCTCCGCCGCCCATCTCATAAAGCACAGCGGCGGCATCCCTGTTCATAGCCTTGCAGGACAGCACAGTTCCGTTTCGGTTCAGGCGCAGCTCAATGCTGGGATTTACATCCAGGGAAATAATGCTCGCCACCGCCCTCATCTGCCAGTAAAAGATTCCGCCCCCACTGCCCGCAAGGATCAACGCCAGCACTGCTGCGGCAGCCGCCAGGCTCCATGTCCGTCTTTTTCTGCCATTATTTTTGCTGTCATTATTTCCGCTGCCATTGCTTCCACTGCTGTTGTTTCCTCCATTGCCATTTCCATTTCCGCTTTCCCCGGCATTATTTTTCACGGTTCCATCTGTAATCATGTCTTCCATTTCTACCACAGTTCCTTTCCCCGCCCTACAGCGGGAGAGAATGCTCTCCACATCATCAGGGCCGGCATGATCCAAAGCCTGCTCCAGCTTCCGCTCCAGTTCCCGGTCTGTCATAAGGGCACATCTCCTTTCAGTTGGGCACTCATTTTTTTGATCGCGCGATGATATCTTGACAGGATCGTATTGACCGGCTGCTCCATCAAAGCAGCTATCTCCCGGAATTTCAGCCCTGACGCGGCATGCAGAAGAACTACCTGCCGTTCCTGGTCCTCCAGCGCCGCCAAGACTGTCTGGAGCACGACCCGGTCCTCCACCGTGACAGCAGACGAACCGGCGGGAATAGCATCCCACTGCTCCTGGGCAAATTCTGCCATATGTGAGTACACACGCAGCCGCATACGGGACAAATTCCTTGCAATAGTCAAAATCCACGCCATGGGCGAACCCATGGACCTGTAATATCCGGCGCTCTCCCAGATCTTGACGAAAGTATCCTGGGTAATATCCTGGGCATCCTGGGAATTTTTCAGGATAGACAGAGCTAATCCGTAGACTGCTCCCCGGGCGCAGCCATACAATTCTCCCAAAGCCTCCCTGTTTCCGTCAGCTATAGACAGCAAAAGCCGGTCCAGCTTCTTCCGGTCCCTTACATCCGCCTCAGGTCCCATTGTCCGGATAATCTCCCCACCGATCAACATTGCTTATTCCTCCTGTCACTTTAGAAATGCGCGAGGAAAGGTTTTTATTGCACAAATCATCTCATTTCTTTTTCTTTTTTCTCTCCGGCAGCTCCGGATACATCTCCTCAATCATCCTCTGAAGCTGCTCACTGTCCTCCAGAATCGTACAGGGAAGCATCTCTTTGGTTCCCTCATAGGGAAGCTGGGGCTCACTGTCCGGCATATACCTCTTGCTTGTCTCGGTGATCTTGATCAAGAGTTCTCCCGAACCATAGATCCCTCCGAATATCCTGTCATTAAAATAAAAGACATACCCGCCCATCATGGGAATGTTTCTCACGCCGGGAAGCCCTGCCAGCTGGTCCATCACATATTCCGCCATCCGCTTATTCTGATCACTGCTCATCTCATACCTTCTATGTTTAGTTCCCGCCTGCGGGAACTTTTCCGCCCTCTACACTCCGACGCCCCCTTGTCTGGAAGGAATTTTCATCTGTTCCATTCACATCTGTAAATTCCTTCCGGGGGGGCTTGCGTTAAGAGGCTGTTTTTAAGTTCCACACTACATTAAGTCCCCATCCGCGGGAACTTATTCCCTCCTGCCCTTTCTCAGCCGGACTTTCTGACCGGATGCCGGATCACGGTCTTGCGCCGCTCCGGTGCCACCCGCCTGGCATCCGACAGATAAATTTCATGATGCATCCGTTCCGGTGAAAAATCATTCTCGTAGCCGTTTTCCGCAAGATACCTGTCCATCAGCGCCACTGTCGTGGGCTCATCGTCATAATCACCGATATGCATGCACTGTATGCAAAGCCCTTCCTCCACAGACAGAAATTCCACCTTGGAGAAATCCTGCTTTTTCTTCTTCTCCGCCTCCGACACCGCCCACCGGAACTCCTCTTCCGTGACAAAATCCGGCAGACGGATCATGGATATCCACCGGAAATCTTCTTTATGGCTATAATCTATGCCCTCCACGCCCTCCTGCCACCAGAACCCCTCCAGGGGCGGCACCACATAGTCAAAATACCCCTCAATTTTGTGTCCTCCCATTTTGCTCATTTTTATGGTGAATGCAATACCGTACAAAAGGCCCATGGACTCCTTATATTCTCCGCCTTCCACGTTCGGATCGCCGCTGCCCCGCACCGCAATATAATTCATCCTTGGAACCGTCACCAGCTCCGGCTTCGCCTTGGGCATATAATACTCTTTGTACTCTTTCTTATAATCAAATGCCATTTTCATCACCTCGTCCATACTATATTTGCAATTCCCTGTAAACGTACTTTTCCTAACCGGAACAAGCCAGAATCAAAAACCCCACGGCAGTCACCAGGTACCTGCGTGTCTTGTAATGGAACATCTCCTAATGCATGATAGAGAAATAATTGATCAGTATCTGCTTAATATGGTTATACCGTCTCGCATAAGAATTTTCCACGCGGATTACCTGCATATTATGGGCGCGGCAGATTTCATTTTTCTTGCGGTCCCGGTTCCTCACCACTTCATCCTCAAAATGCTCCTTCCCGTCCAGCTCTATGGCCAGCACCGGAATTTCAGCCTGCCCCTGGCGCTCATACACCACAAAGTCAAAACGCCCGGAATAAAACAGGTCGCTGTAATTGATGTTATTCTGAAAAACCTGTGAGATTGCTACTTCTTTTCTGACCTGAAAACGGTTCTGGGACAGCCAGATATTCTCCAGGGCATGGTTGAGATTCTCCAGGAAAGCCTCCTCCGTCTTTGTGCTGAAAGGCTTCACCCCCAAGGCCCTGGAGTTTGCCCACTTCTGCGTCACCTGGGACTTCCCGTTCTCCTTCACATACTGCACCAGCTCATAAAGGTCATCCTCACCATCCTTCTGATGCAGCCGCGCCAGATTGTCATCGTCCAGAACCAGGACCAGCTTCTCCCTTGCCCGGGAGGTGGCCACATTGATCAGCTCCTTATTATTCTTCAGCCACTCGTAAGTCCCCGCCTGGGTCTGGTCCGTGAGCGCCAGGGAAAAGAGCACCACATCCTTCTCATCTCCCTGAAAGGCGTGGACCGTCCCGCACACCACATTCTGCAGCCGCTCCCGCTCCAGAGCATCTTCTATCAGTTTCCTCTGGTTGACAAAGGGTGTGATCACCCCGATGGACTTGTCCCGGTTCTGACCGGCATACCGGACAACCTCCTCCACCTCTCTGTCAGCGGTGTTCTTGATATTGCTGCAGCTGCTCTTTACACTGATATGCACAAGAGGATTCGGATCGGCGCTGGCAGAGCAGATGTTCAGTCTGGAATTGTAATACTTTTTGTTGTTGAATTCAATAATCTTCCGATTACAACGATAATGGTTGTGCAGAAGCACCTCATCGCTCACCGCGTCACATGCCAGATACGTTTTATAAATGGAATTCGCCCTGTAATCATATTCGTCCGCCACATTGTATTTCCTGCGCAGCTTCTGGTTCGTCAGCTCGTCCAGCAGAATGACTGGGTTCAGCTGCTGGGGATCCCCTACCAGCATCAGGTTCTCTCCCCGGATGATGGGCACCAGGGACACCGCCGTATTGCACTGGCTGGCCTCATCCAGGATCACCATGTCGAACGCAGGCTTCGGCTCCCCAAGCTTGTGGGCGGAGATGCAGGTGGTGATCATGATAGGAAAGACCCTCTGGAGCTTTTTTACATTCTCTGTCCTGCCAAGATACCTGCCAAATTCTTCTGCCCGCCTGTCAGGGTCTTCCTCGGATAAAATCTTCCTCAAATCCTGATATTTTTCCTCGCTCAGCCTCTTGATATATCTGGCAGAGGTGTAATAGAGATATTGATATAATTCCTCCAGATTGTTGTCCAGCAGTGCCAGCGCCTCCCCGTCGGTGGTTTCCCCCAGCTTTTCCAGCCTCCTCTGGACCTGGTTTAACTGCCGCCCCTGCAGGTCCGCCTGAAAAGGGACCATTTCCAGGGAAGCCCTGTTCCCGTTCTGGTACTCCACCATCCGGTTCAGAGTTTCCCGCCGCTCCTTTAAGTCCAACACATCCTCATAATTTTTCAGCAGATTGGAAAGCTTTTTTGCCCGTTCGATCCGGTCGCCCTTATTCCTGTCCAGCGTAGACTCAAACACGCTGATCTCCCGTGCCCTCGCGTACACCTTCCGGATATATTCCACAGCCTCTTTCACCTTTTCCGCATTTCCCACCCGAAGCACAGGAAAGAGGATCCGCCTTCCCCGATACTCCATACCGATCAGCTTCTCGAACACTGTATTGATGGGATGATTATTATAAGAAGCAAAAAGAACCGTCCTTTCGTTAAAAAAAGCCGTCACTATGGTGTTGATGATGGTGTTTGTCTTCCCCGTCCCCGGCGGCCCCTGGATATACGCCACCGGATATTTCATGGCATTGTTGATCGCCAGGAGCTGATCCAGGTTGATCCTCCTGTCGATCAGGGTGATGGGATATGCTTTCCTGCGGTCAGGCCGGCTCAGGAGATCCCCGAAAAAAGCCCTGATGGGAACTGTGGCTTTTCCCTCGTAATAGCTGTCAATAACCGCCCGGTACTCCCTGTGCAGGTCCAGCACCACCTCCATTCCCAGACCGATCACATAGGGCATGTCATCCACACCCATCACCTGCCTGCAATGCCTGGTCACACAATCCTTAATCTGCTCCTGGTTCCTCTCAAAATCCTTTAAAAGCTCATACTCCTCCGCATCCAAGTACCTGCGGATGCTCTCCCTGTTCCATCCGCCTTCCTGATGCCGCTTTCCCTCCTTACTCCACAGGCTTTCCTGATCCCGCTTTCCCTCTTTGCCCCACTGATCTTCCCTGCTCCCTTTGCCCCACTTGCTTTCTTCCCCATCACTCACAATGAATTCCGTGCATATGGTGATCTCGTCGTCCGGATGCAGGGTCCTGTTCTTGACATCCAACTGCAGCTTTCTGTAGGCAAGCACATACAGCCCCCTGCTGGTATGTATGCTCAGGACATTCAGGGCAAGCTGCTGAATCACCAGCTTTCCGTCCCTTCTCTCCTTCTCATCCATCTTGTATTGAAAATGCTTTACAATTGTCTGAAACTGCTCTGCGTTAAGCTGGTAATCCTCCCCCTGGAATCTCTCCCCGTCCAGGAACCGAACCAGCTCGAAGTTGGAATAATAAGGCGTGGTGTCCAGACGGTTGCACATCTCCAGATAATTCAGTATCTTTAAGTTGGCAACATTGTCGAAAAGCGCCTTGTACTTATGGGGATTCAGGTAAATATCCTGCACCAGCTCCGGGTTCACCGGGCAATAGGATCCCTCCACAATCTGAGAGGACAAAATGGAATCGATATAGATCCTGTCGTAGGAATCCGTGGTATATTTGCCCAAATGCAGGCCGTCCACGGACAGCGTCCGCTTCACCGCATTCAGGTCATGGATCCCGATCCAGTATCTGGTGATCTTGTCTTCCCGGTTTTTATATTCTATTTTCAGCCATTTTCCCTCATGGATCGCCCGGAAAATATCATGACAAACGTTGTTCATATCGGCTCCCAATCAAAAACCCCGCAGCAAGCTGACGGGGTATCAAGCTTGATGCGCAGCAAGCTGCGGGGTATTTGACCCTCGCGGCATTCGTCAAGGTCCCAGAGAAGTAAACTTCTCGGACTTTGACTCATTGCCCGCGGGAATAAAATGATCGTACTGCCCACGGCAGCCCCTTACATCTTCCCGTCACAATGCTGCATTCCCTTGACAGCAAAGAAATCTCTCAGGATTCTTTCCGCACACTCACGCCCAAACCAGCCTTCGCCCGCCCTCTCTCTGGGATAAAGACGATGCATATCTTCCTTTTCCGTTTCCGCCAATTCCGAAAAATCATCTATATCCCTGTCCAAAGGCACCCCTACAAGCTTATGGTCGCCGTCATTCCTCCTGAAAACCCCAATGATCCTGATACGATCCTCCTCGCCAAGGGCGTACTCCTTGTCCGTCATGACAATGACATCCAGATGCTCACAGGGCGGCGTCCCGGATTCCATGATCCAGCCATAAGGCTGACGGATATTTCTGGCATGAAAAATACTCTGCGTATCCTTTTCCACAAAAGAATCCGTCTGGGCAATATACTTCATTCTGTTTGGATAATGCCAGGTCTGTTCGATTTTTACCGTATATATCATCGACAACACCTCCCTGCGCCTTGCAGCAGCGCCATATATCATGCTTTAACCCGAGTCCGTCTCTTAAAGTGGCAAACTCGGGCTTTAACAAGTACACAGTCTCAAAAAAACAACTACATTAACGGAAATACCGAAAAATAACGTATACACTTTTACTGATACAAAACGCCTGCTGCTTAAGTATATCATGGCTTGGTACCGCTGATCAGCACCGTGGTGACAATGCGGAAATCCCAGCTCTTTTCCCCATTTTCATATTTCCGGATCTTTCTGTCATATCGGCGGTTGATCATCTCCTCCAGGCTCCGGTACTCAGCCTCCGTGAGCGCATCCGGCGCCATCCTGTAAGCCTTCCCCACACTGCAAAGCTCCGACATCCGGTCATCGTTAATCTGCGCCCGCGCCATCCCGTCATCCACATTGTCGCAGTCCGGCGCATAATTGACTGCCGCCACCGCATCTATGGAAATATCCCTGAACCCCTGCGCCGCAAGATGGGCAAAATACTTCTCCGTCCGGTTCTCATACCGCTTGACCGAGCTGAGCGAATTGGCGGATGCCGCCTCCCAGACCCTGTCAAACAATTCCTTTTCCTCACAGCCATCCGTGGGTATCCATTCCTCCGGCCTTGCTCCCCTGTTATAGACATCCATGACGATCATCCTGCCTCCGGGCTTCAGCACACGGTACTGTTCGCTGACAAACTTATCAGGTTCACAGAAATTAAACACAGTATGGGAGAAGCAGGCATCAAACAGATTGTCCTCAAAGGGAAGCTCGGTGGCATTTCCTGCCACAAAACTGCACGGTAAGCCTAATTCCCTGCTTTTCTTTACCGCAAATTCAATATGCCCGGTATCAAAATCCAGCCCCGTGATCTCCGCATGGGGAAGCCGCTCCTTCAGACGATGACAGAGAAGCCCGCCGGCACAGCCCACTTCCAGAAGCTTCATTCCGTCGCGCAGCCCCATGGCGTCTATCCACCTGTCCATGTTTCCCTTATGGAACCTCAGTCCGCGGGACATGTAAAGTTCTTCCGTCTTCTGAACATATTGTGACCAGTAAGTGTTCATTTCCCGTCCTCCTGTTCAATTGCCACAAGTGGCAATTTGTTCCCGCAAGCGGAAACTATTACGCCCTCTCCGCCTCCAGGCTGTTTTCTGTAGCAACACTATTATAAACCATGTTCGACGCAAGGTCTAGAGTACAGTAGGCATTTTATTAAAAATCCAATAACCTGCGGTAACAGTTCAGTTACCAATGTCAGTTAGTTAAGGACCGTAGGCTGCCACCCAAAAGCTGAAAACCGCT
>CAOKQK010000032.1 GCA_948470905.1 uncultured Lachnospiraceae bacterium
CAGAGGCGTAGGGCTGGATGTGGTGAAATCTAAGATTGAATCCTTAAGCGGCGAGGTGGAGGTGAAGTCACAGCTTGGCGTAGGCAGTACCTGGACGGTAAGGCTTCCGCTGACACTGGCTATCATCCAGGCGCTGATGGTGGTTGTGGGCGGCGAAAAGTACGCGATCTCGCTGGGCTCCATCCAGACTCTGGAGGATATCCCCGCCAGCGATGTAAAGCTGGTGCAGAACAAGGAGGTCATCAATCTCCGCGGCTCTGTTATCCCCCTGATCCGTCTGCATAATGTATTGGACGTAGAGAGTTCCAACAAGGACGATTCCAACCTGATCGTGGTGATCGTCAAGAAGGGAGACCAGCTGGCGGGCCTGGTCATCGACGAGCTGATCGGACAGCAGGAGATTGTTATCAAATCCCTTGGAAAATATATCAGGCAGTGTAAGTTTATCAGCGGCGCAACCATTCTGGGAGATGGTGAGATCGCCCTGATCCTTGATGCCAATGCGTTGATTTAGAAAGGGGTGCATAAGATATGGAATTGAGCGCAATAAATAAAAATGTGATTGAAGAAGATCAGAGAGCTGCGGAGACATTACAATATATCGTGATCCGTCTGGGAGAGGAGCAATATGGCATTGATATCCGCTACATTGACAATATAGTGAGAATGCAGCATATTACCAGGGTGCCGAAGATGCCTGCATATCTGAGGGGAGTCATCAATCTCCGCGGAGAGGTGATACCGGTCATCAGCATCCGACTGAAGATGGGGTTTGATGCGGACGAAATCACAAAGACTACCAGGATTATCGTTGTCAAGCTGGAACAGGAGGGCAATGTGGGCTTTTTGGTGGATGAGGTCATGGAGGTAGTGCAGCTCACTGTTGACGATATCGAGAAGATCACTTACAATGTCAAGGATGATAAGGCAAATCTGATCAGTGCTGTGGGAAAGCACAACGGGGAACTGATCTCCCTGTTTGACCTGAATACCATCAGCCTTGAGAGTAATTAAAAAATAACAGCCTGGCTTTGGGCCTGGCTGCTGTATCAAAACCCATAGGCAAAAGGAGCGGCGACTTATGAGTGACATGAGTTTAGATCAGGTAACTGAAAATTATTATGATGTTCTCAAAGAAATAGGTAATATTGGCGCGGGAAATGCCATGACAGCCCTGTCGCAGATGCTGCAGTGTAAGGTTGACATGAAGGTCCCGCAGGTACGGCTTCTTGAGTTTGCGGAGGTCGGCGACATGATGGGCGGAGAAGAACAGATCATGGTAGGCGTATTCCTTGGCGTGGAAGGGGATATCACCGGAAGCATGATGTTCATGGTGGAGGAGGAAAGCGCCAGGCATCTGATCCAGAAGATCACTATGGGGATGCTGCCGGCGGGCGGGGAGTTTGAGGAGATGGGGCTCTCCGCCATGAAGGAGGTCGGCAATATTATCACGGGAGCTTACCTGAATTCCCTTTCCACGCTGACCAATCTGAAGATTTTTCCCACGCCTCCTGCACTGACGGTGGATATGGCGGGGGCAATATTGAGCGTGCCGGCGATACAGTTCGGTATATTTGGAGACAAAATTCTGCTGATCCAGTCTCAGTTTTATGATGAAATACAGTTGGATGGTTATTTTATACTGATCCCTGATCTGGAATCCTATGCAAAGATATTGACTGCACTGGGGCTGCCAGTGGTATAACATGCTTTGACGCTTGACAAAATGATAGGATGAGGGAAGTGGAATGAGTCATGAGTGAGATGATAAAAGTTGGAATGGCAGACTTGAAGACCTGCGTGAGCCCTGACAGCGTGATCACGCTGGGGCTGGGGTCCTGTGTGGGTATTGCAATCAGAGACCCGTTGACTAAGATTGGAGGTCTGGCACATATCATGCTGCCGGACAGTACAGCTATGATAAATGGATGTCAGAACATTGCCAAGTTTGCGGATACAGGTATCACTGAGCTGGTCAGGCAGATGGAGAAGCTTGGTGCATCCAGATTCCGTATGGTGGCCAAAATAGCCGGGGGTGCGACTATGTTTGCTTTTGAGGGGAACAGCAGCACGGTTGGACAGGTTGGGAACCGCAATGTAGAAGCGTCCAAGGCAAAGCTCAAGGAATTAAAAATTCCGCTTTTGGCACAGGATACAGGGGCAAATTACGGAAGGACAGTCGTTTTTTATCCTGAGACCGGTGAGTTTCATATCCGCGCCGTGGGTAAGAGTGAGTCAATTATCTGAATGAGGATGGGATATGGACAGGAAAAATATACCGCTGCTTATGATGCTGACAGCCGGCGCTGTCATGTGCATCATATCATATGTACAGAGATTTACGATTCTTGCGAAGCTGGTATCGCTTTTTGTGGTACTGCTGGTCTTTTATTTGTTGGGAAGTGTCTTGGTCTGGATTCTGAACCGCTTTGAACAGCAGAATGAAGAAAGGCTCAGGGAAGAAGGAGAAATGATCGAGAAGGACGGCGAGGCTGTAGAAGAAGTGCAGTCATGATAAGGCAGTATGGAAAGAACGGCATGAGAGGGTTGTATTATAGATGAAAGGGTGAGGAGCGGATGATCGATGGATGAGGCTTCCAGAAAAAAGCTTTTAGAAGAATATGCAAAGACAAAATCTCCGGAGGCAAGGGAAAAGATCATTTTGGAGTTTGCTCCTCTTGTAAAGGTTGTGGCAGGACGTCTCAGCATGTATCTGGGATACAATGTGGAATACGAGGATCTTGTCAGCTACGGCATTTTCGGATTGATAGACGCCATAGACAAATTTGACTGTTTTAAGGAGGTCAAGTTTGAGACTTATGCGAGCCTGAGGATACGGGGAGCCATCCTGGACCAGATCCGCAAGATGGATTGGATCCCAAGGACGATCCGGCAGAAACAGAAAAAGATCGAAGGCGTGATCAAGGAAATAGAACAAAATACGGGGCGCGCGGCAACGGACGGGGAGATCGCTGTCGGGTTGGGCATTTCGGAGGATGAATATCTGGAATGGCAGTCGCAGATGAAGATCACAGGGCTTGTTTCCTTAAATGAATATATGGAACAGGGCAATGATGTGACACAGGAATATGGCAGGACTGCAGCTTCCCATTTTGAGGCACCCGAGGAGAGGGTGGAGAAAGAAGAACTGGCAAAGATACTGGGAGAGGCACTGGAATTACTCACAGAGAAAGAGAGGAAGGTGATCACTCTCTATTATTACGAGGAATTGACCTTGAAGGAGATCAGTAATATCCTGGAGGTGACAGAGTCGAGAGTATCCCAGCTCCACACAAGGGCGCTGCAAAAGATGAAAGTCAAAATGGGGAATTATATGGGAATTTTAACAGATAGCTAATATTGAAGCTTGTTTTTATTATAGTAATACTATGCAATATTACATGGAGAAAACCTATGCAGAATGGCTATTTTAGATTAGTAAATGATTTTGACGGTTACGGGGTCGCGTTGTATCAGCCCAGGGATGGCGGGGATGAAATCCAGTTGGATGAGCTGACGTCATATCTGGACAGTGTAAAGATATCCTATGACAGGAAGAAGCTGGAATTGCTGATCTTGGCGGAGGAGGACTGCATATGCCGTCTTGGGCGGGGAAGCTGTCCTGTCTTTTCGGAGACTTACCGGCTCAATATCAGTACAGATGGCATGGTCGCCATTGTGCGTTTTATCGCGCCTTCCCAGGGAGGAAAGAGGCTTACATATGATGATTTCCTGCATGACCTGAAAGATCGTAATATCAAATATGGGATCCAGGAGAAGGTACTGCAGGAGCATTTTACAAATGAAGACAATTTCTGCACAGATATCCTGGTGGCAAGGGGTACAGAGCCTATACAGGGTACGGATGCCAGGATAGAGTATTGCTTTAATACGGATAACCACAAGAAGCCGGCTCAGAGGGAAGATGGAAGCGTGGATTATTTCCGCCTGACTACCATCAACCACTGCAAAAAGGGTGATGTGCTTGCGAGGATCATTCCCGAGACGCCGGGGACGCCGGGGTCAGACGTGTATGGCAATATCATCAAGCCCCGGGAATGCAAGCGCGAAAACCTGAAATTCGGAAGAAATATACAGCTGTCCGAGGATAAGTATTCCATTACCTCCCTGGTAGACGGGCATGTGTCCCTGGTGGACGACAAGGTGTTTGTGACTGATGTCTATCAGGTGGAAAATGTGGATGTGTCCACCGGAAACATTGATTATGACGGCAGCGTGGAAGTCACAGGCTATGTGGCGGCGAATTTTGAAGTCAAGGCAGGCGGAAATGTAGTCGTCAACGGGCTGGTGGAAGGGGCAAAGATCATCGCAGGCGGCAATATTATCATAGCCAAGGGAATGAACGGCATGAACAAGGGCTATCTGAAGGCGGGCGGTGATATCGTGGTCAAATTCCTGGAGAATACCCGTGTGGCATCCGGCGGCAGCGTGGACGCGGAGGCGATCATGCACAGCAAGGTTTCGGCAGGTACCGAAGTTCGGGTGGACGGGCGCAAGGGTATCATCGTGGGAGGCTATGTGCAGGCTGCCAACAGGGTTACGGCGAAGGTGATCGGGGCTGCCATGGGCGCCTCCACAATCCTGGAAGTGGGTGTGAACCCCTTGATAAAAACACAGTATAACCGTATGCAAAAGGCCATTGCTGACGATACTAAGACAGTCAAAAATGCCCAGGTCATCCTGGAGAATTTCAAGGAAAAGCTGTCCAAGGGCGTCCAGTATAATGAAAGCCAGCTGAAATACCTCAAGAGCGTTTCCTCCCTGGTGGAAGAAAAGAACCGGCAGATAGAACAGATGAATGTCCGCATGGAGCGTTTCCGCGCTTTGATGGAGACACAGAAAAATGCAGAGGTTATCGTAAATGATCAGATTTATCCGGGTACGACTATCATCATCAGCGATGCCACCAAGACGATTCAGAATGATTATCATTACTGCAAGTTTATAAGGGAGCAGGGTGAGGTGACAATGAAGGCACTGTGAGCAGGGCTGTCCAGCCTGTTTTCTCTGGGAACCTGCAGTTTCAGATTATCCAGGGGTCAGAATGCGAAAAGGCTGTTGCGGTTTGGCATGCAATTAAAAAAGGGGGGTTGTTATGGCATTTGGATCAATAGAATTTACAACCATATCCAGGCTGCAGGATTATTCTGGAATCAAACAGAATGAGGACAACAAGGGCATGATAGACCAGGGGCATATCGTAGACCATGTCCAGAAGACAACGGAACAGCGCAGCCAGGAGGTTCAGGGCAGTGACAACGCACAGTGGCGGGAGCACAAGCCCGATGCCAGAGAGAAAGGCAGCAACGAATACGCCGGCGACGGCGGCAGGAGAAGGAATAAGAACGGAAAGCCCATGGAGCGGATGGTAGTGAAGGGCCAGGGCGGTTTTGACATGAAAATATAAGGCTTGGGATGGGCAGATAAACAATGGAAATGATGGAGGTCGTGCTGCTGATTGCAGGAGGGATTATCTTTATACTGAGTTTTTTTATTCCTGACGGGAAAAAGGATTCCGGCAGCGCGGAAAGTGCAAAGGCTTTGACGGAAGGGGAGCTGCAGGGGCTTATCAGCCGGGAAATGAATTCTATCAGAACGCATGTGGACGATGTGGTTGAGGAGGCAGTGACCTATGCCATGGAAAAGACGGAGCGTTCTCTGGAGAGGCTTTCCAATGAAAAGATAATGGCGGTGAACGAGTACTCAGACACGGTGCTGGCAGAGATCCACAAAAATCACGAAGAGGCGATGTTTCTCTATGATATGCTCAACAATAAGCACGCCAATCTGAAAAATACTGTCTCGGAGGTGAACCGCACCATAAAGGAGGCTGAGACCACGGTGATGAGCTTCCAGAAGCTGGCGCCGGAAACGCTTTCCATTTCAGAAGAAAGTGTCGAAGTGTTCGGGATGGGAGCGCCGGGATGGTCCCAGCCGGATGACTCTGGGTGGGAAAGCCTGGGGGCGGATCGGATGGGGCTGGATGATTTTGGACCAAGGAATGAGCAGATGGAGATGCTGGGGCTGAGGGCGTCAGAGCCGGGAAAGCCCGGAGTGCAGAATCCAGAGGCGGCACAGGCCCGGATCGGTGATCCCACAGCTGTAAAAGGCGGCACAAATGCCGGCAACGGAAATAAAAGTGGAACAAATGATTCTGCAATACAGAATATCAGGCTGGAAAGAGATATCATGCAACAGGCTGTAACAGATAGGCCAGGACTGGAGGGCGCCAGGCAGGAAGGTGCCGGTTCAGAAACAGCAGGTTCAGACAGAGCAGATTCTGTGAGAAACCCGGAAGGGCAAAGAAATAACAACAATGACAGGATCCTGGAACTTTACCAACAGGGAAAATCCATTGTTGACATTGCCAGACAGCTGGATCTGGGCGTAGGAGAGGTAAAGCTGGTGATAGACCTGTTTAAAAACCAGTAGGCATGTGAGGGACTCTTATAAAGTATAAGGCAGGAACGAGGAAACAAGTGAAACTGAGATATCAGATGAGAGGGCTGGGAATTGGGATTTTTGTGACAGCCCTTTTGATGGGTGTGGCGACAAATAAAGGGCGTCCTTTGACTGACGCTGAGATTAGGGCAAAAGCATATGAGCTGGGAATGGTGGACAGCGATTCCATCAGGCTGACAGATTTAAAGGGCAGTACGCCGTTTCCCCAGGGTACAGTGCCCCCTGAGGGAACACAGCAGCCGGGACAGACTGCAGCGCCCCAGGGAACGCAGCAGCCGGGGCAGACGGCAACCCCTGCAGAGACGCAGCAGCCGGGACAAACAGCATCCCCTGAGGTGACACGGCAGCCGGGACAGACGGCAGCCCCCCAGGGGACACAGCAGCCAGGTCAAACGGCGGATCCCCAGACGCCCCAGAAGCCGGCACCGGACGGCGGCGCCTCTGGGGAGGCAGTCACAGTGATCATCATGCAGGGAACCCATTCTTACAATGTAAGTGTCCAGCTGGCAGAGGCAGGACTGATAGAGGATGCCTTAAAATTTGATTCTTTTTTATGCAATAACGGATATGCCGAAAAGCTCCGTGCAGGCACTTACGAGATCATTCCCGGAACCAGCGAAGAACAGATTGCCAGGATCATCACCAAGACAAAGTGAGGAACCTCCCGGCCGCCGGTAACGGTGTACTGTTATCAGCTCTTGTATAATATGGAAGAAAAGCATTCCATGGAAGAAAAGCATTCCAATGATAATTCATCAAACAACCCTCTTGTCAGGAGAGGGTTGTTGTGTTATAATCCATATTGTTGTGAAAAAACACGCATGTCGATTCGGCAACGGTGCTTTTGGGCTGTTTACAGCGGCGGAGGTATTTGCCGGAGCAGGCAGGGGGTCTTAACGCTGAACCCTGCTGAAAGGACAGGGCGGAAGATTAACCAAATGGAGGTAAGATTATGAGCGTTATTTCTATGAAACAGTTACTTGAAGCAGGTGTTCATTTCGGGCATCAGACAAGAAGATGGAACCCTAAAATGGCTCCCTATATCTTTACGGAGAGAAATGGTATCCACATTATTGACCTGCAGAAATCCGTGGGCAAGGTTGACGAGGCGTACAGGGCGGTTTCCGAGATTGCGGCACAGGGCGGCACCATCCTCTTTGTGGGCACCAAGAAGCAGGCGCAGGACGCTGTGAAGGCCGAGGCTGAGCGCTGTGGCATGTATTATGTGAACGAGAGATGGCTGGGCGGCATGCTGACCAACTTTAAGACCATCCAGTCCCGTATCGCAAGGCTTCGGGCAATTGAGAAGATGTCCGAGGATGGAACCTTTGATGTTCTTCCCAAGAAAGAAGTTATCGCTCTCAAGAAAGAGTGGGATAAGCTGGAGAAGAACCTTGGCGGTATTAAGAATATGTCCAGAGTACCGGATGCTATTTTTGTAGTAGACCCCAAGAAGGAGAGAATCTGCGTACAGGAGGCACATGCGCTGGGTATCACCCTGATCGGTATCGGCGACACCAACTGTGATCCTGAGGAGCTTGATTATATCATTCCCGGAAACGACGACGCTATCAGGGCGGTCAAGCTGATCGTGGCTAAGATGGCGGACGCTGTGATCGAGGCAAACCAGGGCGAGGCTGTCTATACTGCAGAGCAGGTGGCAGCTGCCAACGAGGAGGCTTCCGATATCGAGGAAGTGGCGGACGCAGAGTAAGCTTCCGCAATGATTCACAAGATTATGCAGAATTGGAGGAAATATAGATATGGCAGAAATAACAACAGCTATGGTGAAGGAGCTGCGTGAGCAGACCGGCGCCGGCATGACGGATTGCAAGAAGGCTCTGAGCGAGACCAATGGAAATATGGAAGAGGCTGTGGAAATCCTGAGAAAGAACGGTCAGGCTAAGGCTGTCAAGAAAGAGAGCAGGATTGCAGCGGAGGGCATCTGCTGTGTGGCTGTAAGCGGTGACAGTGCGGCGGCAGTTGTGGAGGTGAACTCCGAGACGGATTTTGTGGCAAAGAATGATACTTTCAGACAGTTTGTTGAGGCAGTTGCACAGCAGGCGCTGAAATCCGATGCTAAGGACATGGATTCCTTTATGGAGGAAAAGTGGGTTGAGGACAGCGCCAAGACTGTCAAGGAAGCCCTGGTTGACAAGATTGCCGTGATCGGTGAGAAGCTCAGCATCAGGAGATATGAGAAGCTGGAGACGTCAGAGGGCTGTGTGGTTTCCTATGTGCATGGCGGCGGACGTATCGGCGTTATCCTGCAGGCCAAGGCGGATACAGTAAATGACGCGGTGAAGGAAGCCTTCACCAATCTTGCAATGCAGATTGCTGCCCTGAGCCCCAAGTATATTGCTACAGGCGATGTGCCTGAGGACTACAAGGAGCATGAGAAGGAGATTATTGCGGCACAGATTGCCCAGGATCCCAAGATGGCAGGCAAGCCTGACCAGATCATCCAGGGTGCCGTGATGGGACGCCTGAACAAGGAGCTGAAAGAGGTATGCCTGTTGGAGCAGGTATATGTCAAGGATCCGGAGGGCAAGCAGACAGTGGCGCAGTATATTGCGCAGGTTGCAAAGGAGAACAATGCAAGCTTAAGCGTGGAAAAGTTTGTGCGCTTTGAGACCGGTGAAGGGCTGGAGAAGAAGCACGAGGACTTTGCTGCTGAGGTTGCGGCGCAGATGAACGCATAAGTGAAGTGTGCTTAATTATTTTAAAATGAACCCCCTGTAAATGGCGTGGGAATGCCATTTACAGGGGGTTTGCTATGTGGTATTATAAAAATTGTGATGGATATTGTTTATGGAATATGGTAAAATCAATAAAAAAGAACCCAGGAATTGATTTTATGCAGTTGTTCAGCGGAACCGAAAGAAAAAGGCTTAGGAGCAGGAAAAAACATCCTTGGTTTTTCTTTAATGTGGGTCCGCCAGGAATTCATTAAGGAAAATTAAGGCTGTATTGAGAGTGGACAAAAAACTGCGGCAGAACGGCTTTGAAGGGTGGAAGAAGCTGTCTATGGATGTTGCAGCAGAGAGGAGCGCTGAAAGGGCATGTCGGAAGTGGAAATGCTGATTTCCGGATTCTTTACAAAGGACGGCAGGAAAATGATGAGGGTTTCCTTCATGCGGGGGAAGAATTTTGCAGAAGGACTTCTGCCGGACGGAATCATTGACAGATCGGAGGGGTTCTCCCAGGAGGAACTTGACAGGCTGGAGAAATTTCTCCGGACCAACAGTGGGGAGATCATGGAGCAGGCGAAAACGATCAATCCGATCAGGAGCTGGCTGAAGGATAAGTGAAGTGTTACTGCAAAGTAATGGTAGGCAACGGAAGGGAAAATATTTGACTCTTGACTTTGTTGCTTTAAACTGCTAAAATAATCTTTGGTTGTGTAAAAAGATTTTGCAGGAATGGAGAGTGTTGATCATGAAAGAGATATCCAGTTTGATGGCTTACCGCCCCGGCGTCAGGGTAGTTGACGCCACATTGCGAGATGGGGGGCTGGTGAATGATTTTTATTTTACTGATGAGTTTGTCAAGGCGCTGTATCTGGCAAATCTCCGTGCCGGCGTGGATTATATGGAGTTTGGCTATAAAGCGTCCAGGGAGATGTTTGATGTAAATAAGTTTGGCAAGTGGAAGTTCTGCAGAGATGAGGACATCCGTGCAATCGTGGGGGAGAACGCCACGGACCTGAAGCTTGCAGTCATGGCGGATGTGGGAAGATGTGACAAGACGGATATTATCAATCGCGCGGACAGCCCTGTTGACCTGATCCGGGTTGCCACCTACCTGAATACCATTCCCGGTGCGGTGGATATGATTGAGGATGCGGTGAAGAAGGGTTATGAGGTCAGCTGTAATATCATGGCGATATCCAACACCCAGGAGGGGGACCTGAAGGCAGCGCTTGACATTCTGGGGCGGTCCCCCGTGGATGTTTTTTATATTGTGGACAGCTACGGCGCCATGTATCCTGAGCAGATTGCCCGGCTTGCGGACATTTATCTGGAAGCGGCGGCAAAGTATGACAAGAAAGTGGGGATTCATGCCCATAATAACCAGCAGCTTGCTTTTGCCAACACTATTGAGGCGGTGGGCGACGGGGTGGACTGGCTGGATGCCACATATGCCAGCATGGGAAGAGGTGCAGGCAACTGTGCCATGGAGCTTCTGCTGGGATTTCTGCGCAATCCAAAGTACAACGTGTACCCCGCAATCCAGTTTGTGGACAAGTATATGAACAAATTGAAGGCGGACGGCGTGCGGTGGGGTTATGACCTGCAGTATCTGATGACAGGGCTTTTGAATCAGCACCCCCGTGCGGCGATCCAGTTCACCAAGGAGGGACGGGCGGATTACGCGGAATTTTACAGGGAGATTGTGGCGCTGGACTGAAGAAGCGCATATACAGGCAGCGGGCAGGGAGAAAAAATTCTCTGTCCGTTTTTTTATGGTTGAATTTCCCACGCTGAATGTGTATACTGGAAAGTGAGTTATTGTGTATTTAAAACCACAGAAAGGGCAGAGGTAAGGACGAGATGAATATTGACAGCATATGTGTGCAGGGCGGCTATATACCGGGAAACGGGGAGCCGCGCCAGATTCCCATTGTGCAGAGCACGACTTTTAAATATGACACCAGCGAGGATATGGGAAAGCTATTCGATTTGGAGGCAGAAGGGTATTTTTATACCAGGCTCCAGAATCCCACCAACGATTACGTGGCAGCCAAGATCGCGCAGCTGGAGGGAGGAACCGCGGCAATGCTGACCAGCAGCGGGCAGGCGGCAAATTTTTATGCGTTGTTCAATATCTGCAGCTGTGGGGATCACATTGTGTCTTCCAGCACCATTTACGGAGGTACTTTTAACCTGATTTCCGTGACCATGAAGAAGATGGGGATTGACGTGACCTTCGTAAGCCCCGACGCCTCGGAGGAGGAGCTGGATGCGGCGTTCCAGGACAATACGAAAGCAATGTTTGGGGAAACCATAGCGAATCCGGCGCTGACGGTGCTGGATATAGAGAGGTTTGCAAAGTGTGCCCATGCCCACGGTGTGCCCCTGATCGTGGACAATACTTTTGCTACACCCATCAACTGCAGGCCTTTTGAGTGGGGGGCGGATATTGTCACCCATTCCACCACAAAATATATGGATGGGCATGGTGCGGCGGTGGGCGGCGCTGTCGTGGACAGCGGCAGATTTGACTGGATGACCCACGCGGACAAGTTTCCGGGGCTATGCACTCCGGACGAAAGCTATCACGGCATCACCTATGCGGAAAAGTTCGGCAGAGAAGGCGCTTTTATCACAAAGTGTACTGCCCAGCTTATGAGGGATTTTGGCTCTATCCAGAGCCCTCAGAATGCTTTTATCCTGAACCTGGGGCTTGAGAGCCTGCATGTGCGCGTGAAGCGCCACTGTGAGAACGGGCTTGCGGTGGCAGAATATCTGTCCGGACATCCGGCGGTTGCCTATGTGAATTACTGTGGCCTGCCCGGAGACAAGTATTATCCTCTGGCGCAGAAGTACCTGCCGGGCGGCAGCTGCGGCGTGGTGTCCTTTGGCTTAAAGGGCGGCAGGGAAGCGGCGGGCATCTTTATGAAGAACCTGAAGATTGCCGCAATCGAGACTCATGTGGCAGATGCCAGGACCTGCTGTCTGAACCCGGCGTCCAGCACCCATCGCCAGCTCACGGACGAGCAGCTTAAAGAGGCAGGGGTTCCCGCAGAGCTTATCCGTATCAGCTGCGGGATTGAGGATAAAGCTGATTTGATCGCGGATATCGCGCAGGCATTGGAGAAGTGCTGAACAGGCGGCTTATATTAGGAACGGACAACAGGTATAAGTATGGACTGCAAAGAGTTTGAGAAGGGGATTTCTGGTTTTATTGCCAGAAAGCTGGATTATCCCACCTTGAAAGGTTTTAACGAGCATATGGAAAAATGTGAGAACTGCAGGGAAGAGCTGATGATCCAGTTTTTCGTGACGGAGGGTATCCAGCGTCTTGAGGACGGCGGTACCTTCGACCTGCAGGCGGAGCTGGACCAGCGTCTGAACGAGGCGCGGCACAAACTCCGCTTTAACAGCAGGATCCTGCGTGTCGGTATTGCCCTGGAGATCCTGGCGGCGGTGATGCTGGCCGGGATTGTGATCTGGGCAGTGGTGTGAACAGTAATTTTATAATGAAATTATATTACGAAGGAATGCTGTAATGGATTGTTACAATATCAGTGGTAATGGCTGGATATGGGAATGGAAGATCCCATATTTATGTCATGTGACAGGGGGTAAATTGAAATGAAAAGTATTCGAACTAAAATCACCTTATGCATGATACTGACTGTTCTGGTTGGATTAGTGGCGTCAGGATCTTCGAGCATCATGCTCAATTACAACAACACCATGGATACTGTGAAGCGGATGATGAGCCAGACGGCAGTTCTGGCGGCGGGACGCGTGCAGCAGGAACTGGAGGTGTATAAAAACGTTGTCATGGAGGTGGGCTGTATTCCGCAGCTTTCCGATCCGGAGGTGTCAGTGGAAGAAAAACAGGCTATCATTAACACGCGCGTCTCCATGCATAATTTTAAAAGAGGAAATATTGTGGGTGCAGATGGCATCAGTATTTTTGACGGAAATGATTATTCCGACCGTGAATATGTACGCCAGGCCCTGCAGGGGAATATTTTTGTGTCGGAGCCACTGATCAGCAAGATTACGGGAGAACTCTCCATTATGGTAGCGGCGCCTCTGTATTCTGAGGGAGACTATGGGAAATCCATTGTAGGTGTTGTATATTTTGTCCCTCATGAAACTTTTTTGATCGATATTGTATCAGCCATCCAAATTGGTGAAAACAGCAGGGCTTATATGATCAATAAGTCCGGGGACACGATTGCGGACATCACCCTTGATACGATCATGGTGCAAAACATAGAAGCGGAGGCCCAGCGTGTTTCCTCATTGCAGGAACAGGCGGCAATCCACGGGGAGATGCGTCAGGGAAGAAACGGATTTGGAAGCTATGTAAACGGAGAAGATAAAATGTTTGCGGCATATGCTCCCGTGCCGGATACAGACGGCTGGAGTATCGCGGTGACTGCGCCGCAGATTAATTATTTGGCATCCACCAGGGACGCCATGGTGATCAATATCGCAGTGATCGTTATTTCCATATTGATTTCCGTGGTGGTTGCCCTGGCTCTGGCGCTGAATATCGGCAATCCCATGAAGGCATGTGTCAAACGGATGAAGCTCCTTGTGGAAGGAGACTTGGATACCCCCATGCCTGAGGTTGCCAACAGGGATGAAACAGGGGTGCTTGTCAGGTCCACCGAGGCCCTGGTGGAGGGGCTGCGCACCGTTATCAACGACATCAGCTATCTGCTCAACGAGATGGCAAGTCAGAATCTGGATGTCCATACGGAGCACGAGGCGGTGTATGTGGGCAGTTTTCAGGCTATCTTACATTCCATGCGCAATATGAGGATTCAGCTGAGCAACGCAATGCGGCAGGTAAATCAATCGGCGGAAGGGGTGGCGGATGCCAGCAGCCAATTGTCCGCAAGCGCCCAGACACTCAGCCAGGGTACTACAGAGCAGGCAAGCTCGGTACAGGAACTGGCGGCAAGGATCAGCGTGATTTCCGAGGAGGTTAAGGATACGGCCGGCGGGGCGCTGGATGTCAGAAGCCAGACACATCAGACCGGAAAAGAAGTGTTGCTGTGTAACCAGAAGATGCAGAATCTGGTAGAGGCCATGGACAAAATCCAGGTCAGCTCCGTGGAGATTGAGAAGATTCTCAAGACAATAGACGATATTGCATTTCAAACCAATATACTTGCCCTCAATGCGGCGGTGGAGGCTGCCAGGGCTGGCAGTGCAGGGAAAGGGTTTGCCGTTGTGGCGGAGGAGGTTCGCAATCTGGCCAGTAAATCGGCGCAGGCGGCAAAAAATACATCGGAGTTGATCGCGAATTCAACGGATGCGGTACATACCGGCACGGAAATTGCTCAAAATACGGCAGGTGTGTTGATGGGTGTGGTAGACAGTATTCAATCTGTGGTTGCCGCCATCGACCATATCGCGGTAGTTGCTAACGAGCAGTCAGAGTCGGTGGAGCAGGTTTCTGAGGGTATCAACCAGATATCCATGGTAGTGCAGAGCAACAGCGCTACTGCGGAGGAGGGAGCAGCTGCCAGTGAACAGCTTTCCGCCGAGGCGGTCTGCCTGAAGGAATTGGTGGGGCATTTTACTCTGGCTTCGGATTGAATGGAGGTTGATTCTGAAAGGCAAATTAGCAGTAGCTTAAGAAATTTGGTTCAGGACGGAAAGGAAAGTTATGCAGGGAAACAGGAAGCTGGTATTGATAGACGGGCACAGTATTTTGAACAGGGCGTTCTATGGGGTGCCTGAACTTACAAATGCACAGGGACTGCACACCAATGCGGTGTATGGTTTCCTGAATATCATGTTCAAGATCCTGGAGGAGGAGAAGCCGGAGTATCTCGCTGTGGCTTTTGACGTGCATGCGCCGACCTTCCGCCATGAGATATATGAGGCTTACAAGGGTACCAGGAAGCCCATGCCGGAGGAGCTGAGGGAACAGGTTCCGGTGATGAAGGATGTGCTGCGTGCCATGAATATAGTCATTGTGGAGCAGGCGGGGCTGGAGGCGGACGATATACTGGGAACCCTTGCGAAGAAGGCCGCAGCCTCCGGCATGGAGGTCTCTCTCGTATCCGGTGACAGGGATCTGCTGCAGATTGCGGATGAGCATATCAAGATCAGAATTCCAAAGACCAAGGGAGGCAGGACGGAGATTGAGGACTATTATCCCCAGGATGTGCTGGAGGAATATCAGGTGACGCCCCTGCAGTTTATTGACTTGAAGGCTTTGATGGGGGATACGGCGGACAATATTCCCGGCGTTCCCAAGGTAGGGCAGAAGACCGCTGCGGAGCTTATGGTAAATTACGGCTCTCTGGAAAATATTTATGCCCATGTGGAGGAGATCAGCAAAAAGAGTATCCGGGAATCCCTGATCGCAAACAGGGATCTGGCGGACTTAAGCAAGGTGCTGGCTACTATTAAGACGGACTGTGAACTGACCCTGGATTATGAGGCGGCGAAGGCGGAAGGGTTTTATACAAAAGAGGCTTACCAGCTTTTCAAACAGCTGGAATTCAAAAATATGTTAAGCCGTTTCAAAAATGCAGGGGTGGATTTCGGAGAAGGTGGGGAAAGTGTACAGGATGCGGCGGAAAGCTTCCACATTCTAAGGACACAGAAGGAATTGACAGGCAGGCTAAAGAAAGTGAAGGGAGGGCAGCGGATCGGGCTGCACCTGGCTATTGATGGGGACAGGCTTCTTGGCGTAGCCGTGTCTGTGGAAGAAGAAACCTATTATTACGGGCTCCCTGTCCAGGAGAATGTGCAGCTGTCGCTGTTTTCGGACGCGGATTTCGTAAGCGGTCCCTGCGGGGATATGCAGTTCCTGCGGGAGGCACTGCTTGAACTGTCCCGGAAAGCAGAGATCGCCGCCTTTGATATCAAAAGGCAGTATGCTTATCTGGCGCAGGACAGCGTGGAGCGGTATTTTGATATCTTGATAGGGGCATATCTGTTAAATCCCTTAAAGAGCGATTACGATCTGGAGACGATCGCCTCGGAGCATCTGAGCATGATGATCCCGGGCAGGGCGGAGGCTTTGGGAAAGCTCCGTGATGCGGAGGCGGCAAAATCCCAGCCGGAGGAATTTGCGCGTTATTGCTGTTATGGGGCATATGTGTCCCGCAGGGCGGCTGCGGTGCTTGCGGATAAATTAAAAGAGGCGGGCATGGACAGGCTGAACCGTGAGATCGAGATGCCGTTGTCACTTGTCCTGTACGATATGGAGAAAGAGGGCGTGGAGGTGCGCAGGGAGGAGCTGAAGGCTTATGGGGACGCGCTGGTGGAGCGGATCCGGGAGCTGGAGGAGTCCATCCATGAGCAGGCTGGGGAGAAGTTTAATATCAATTCCCCCAAGCAGCTGGGCGAGATTCTCTTTGACAAGATGAACATGCCCGGCGGGAAGAAGACAAAGACCGGTTATTCCACGGCGGCGGATGTGCTGGAGAAGCTGTCGGAGGATCATCCCATCGTGAAGGATATCCTGGAATATCGTGGGCTTACGAAATTAAAGTCAACCTATGCGGACGGGCTGGCGGTGTTCATTGGGCCGGACAGGAGGATCCACACGAACTTTAACCAGACGATCACAGCCACGGGGCGTATCAGTTCCACAGAGCCCAACCTGCAGAACATTCCCATGCGCATGGAGCTTGGCAGGCGCATCCGCAGGGTGTTCGTGCCCGGGGAGGGCTGCGTGCTCATGGATGCGGATTATTCCCAGATCGAGCTGCGGGTACTGGCGCACATGTCAGGGGACGAACAGCTGATAGAGGCGTACCGCATGGATCAGGACATCCACAGGATCACGGCTTCCAAGGTGTTCCACACCCCCTTTGAAGAAGTCACGGACCTCCAGCGGCGCAACGCAAAGGCGGTGAACTTCGGCATTGTATACGGGATCAGCTCCTTCGGGCTGAGCCAGGATCTGAGTATCAGCAAAAAGGAAGCGGCGGAATATATAGAGCAGTATTTTGCCACCTACCCGAAGGTGAAGGAGTTCCTGGACGGACTGGTAAATACGGCAAGGGAAAAGGGTTACGCCGTAACCTTGTTTGGCAGGCGCAGGCCCATACCGGAGCTGGCGAGCTCCAACTTCATGCAGCGTTCCTTTGGGGAGCGCGTGGCGATGAACTCTCCCATACAGGGGACTGCCGCTGACATTATCAAGATAGCCATGATCAGGGTCTGGAAGTCTCTGCGCGAAGCGGGGCTTAAGTCCAGGCTGATCCTGCAGGTTCATGACGAGCTGGTCATCGAAACCCGCAGGGAGGAGGAAGAACAGGTGAGAAAGATCCTGGCTCAGGAGATGCAGAACGCCGCGGAGCTGGCGGTGGCGCTGGAGATAGATCTGAAGACAGGGGAAAACTGGTATGAGGCCCATTGACGGCAAATGAACACAAGAAGGGTATGGTTTTATGAGATTCATCGGTATTACCGGGGGGATAGGAGCCGGTAAATCTGAATTATTAAATTATATAAAAAAACATTACAAATGTGAAGTTTATATGGCTGATGAGGTGGCACATCTGGTGAAGGAGCCGGGGACGGCATGCTTTGAGAAGCTGGTGGAGCTGCTGGGAGAGGACGTGGTGGGCAGCGGCGGACGGATTGACAAAGCGTTTATGGCTGAGAAGATATTTGCGGATGCTTCCCTGCTGCAGAAGGTAAATGACGTCCTGCACCCGGCGGTGAGGGAGTTTTTGCTGGAACGCCTGGAGGCGGCAAGACGCCTGGGGGCGGTTGAACTTTTTTTTGTGGAAGCCGCACTGCTCATCGAGGCGGGCTATGGCAGCCTGGTGGACGAGATGTGGTATGTTTATGCGGATGAGGAAGTCCGCCGGGAGAGGCTTAAGCGGAACAGGGGCTACAGCGAGGAGCGGATCGACAATGTGATCCGCAGCCAGCTTGGCGAGGAGACTTTTCGTAAGAACTGCGATTTTGTGATAGATAACAGCGGTTTCCTTGAGGAGAGCTGCAGGCAAATAGACAGAAAACTGGAGGCTTTTACATGGCAGGAGTGAGAGAAGGGCAGGGACAGCTGGTATTCGGTCTGGATATTGGCACGAGGAGCATTGTCGGCATAGTAGGGCATTTGAGCGGAGGCAGGTTTCATGTACTGGCGCAGCGTTTCAGGGAACATGAGACACGCGCTATGGTGGACGGGCAGATCCACGATATCGGTAAGGTGGGGCAGGCAATCAGCCAGGTGAAGGAGCAGCTGGAGGAGGATCTGAACAGAAAGCTGACGGATGTCTGTATCGCCGCCGCGGGACGTGTGCTGCGCACGGTTGTGACCCATGTGGAACAGGAGTTTGACGAGGAGCACGAGGTGACGGAGGAGGATGTCTATTCCCTTTCCACCATGGGCGTGGAGCAGTCCCATGATGAGTTTATGAAGGATAACGACACAGATCTGAAATTTTACTGTGTTGGCTATACTCCCATGCACTATTACATGAACGGCTACCAGATCGGCAATCTTGTGGGTCATAAGGTGAGGAATGCAGCCATAGACATGATTGCCACCTTCCTGCCGGACGATGTTGTAAATGGGCTCTATAAGGCAGTGGAGCTTGCGGGACTGCGCGTGGCGAACCTGACACTGGAGCCCATCGCTGCGATCCAGGTGGCGATTCCCGAGAAGTTTCGTATGCTGAATATGGCGCTGGTGGATGTGGGGGCAGGCACCAGCGATATTTCCATCACAAAAGACGGGACCATCACCGCTTATGGCATGATCCCGGTGGCGGGGGACAGCCTGACGGAAATCCTGGTGCAGCACTGTCTGGTGGACTTTGACACTGCGGAGCGCATCAAGAGACAGACAGGCGCCCAGGAATCTGTGGAATACCAGGATATCATGGGGCTGACCCAGGTGATCACCAGGCAGGAGGTGGAGTCCATTCTGGAGGAGCATGTGCAGGAGATGGCAGAGCAGGTTGCCGCATGTATCCGGGAGCTCAACGGCGAAAAATCGGTCAGCGCCGTGTTCGTGGTGGGAGGAGGCGGCATGGTCCCGGGCTATACGGAACGGCTGGCGAAGGCTCTTGACATTGTAAAGGAACGTGTAGCCATCCGCGGACAGGAGGTCATGCAGGGCATTGATTTTGAGCTGGAAAATCCCCGCAGGGATTCCATGATGGTAACTCCTGTCGGCATTTGTCTCAGTTATTACTCACAGTGCAACAACTTTATTTTTGTGGACTTTAACGGTAAACATATCAAGCTCTACGATAATGGCAGGCTGTCCGTGGCAGATGCGGCGGTACAGTCGGAATTTTCAAATGAGGATCTATTCCCCAAGCGTGGCACGCCGCTGACTTTTGTGGTCAACGGGAAGAACCGCATGGTGCGGGGAAACCTGGGCGAGACAGCTGTTATCAGGCTGAATGGTGAGATAGCGGATATGTACACCCAGGTACATAACAGTGACCGCATTAAAGTGACGCCTTCCACAGCAGGGACCCCGGCAGTCATGGAGATCGGCAGGCTGCCGGAGCTGTCCGAGCAGCTCCATGTCTATGTGAACGGCACCAGGATAAACCTGCCCAAGACGGCAACCGTGAACGGCAGGCTGGAGAATGAATATTATCTGATCCGGGAAGGGGATAACATCCATGTGCAGAATTACAGCACTGTACAGGAAATTGCGGAATTCATGGATGTGCCTCTCGTGGGCAGGATTTATGTGAATGACACGCCTGCAAAGCCGGATACCAGGGTTTATGAGAATTTTACCTTGAGCTGGGATGTGAATGCGGAGATATCCTATGAAGACCTGGAAGAAGAAACAGAGGAGGATGCCAGAAAGCGCAGGGAGGCAAAGGAGGCTGCCGCGGTGAAGGAAGCCGAGGAGGAGGCAAAGCGCCTTGCAGAAAGTTATTCGGCGGACAGGGCAGGCGTGACCGTGGGAAGTGACGGGCTTCTGGTCAGGGAGCCGGCTGGTCAGGGGAGCGGCGCCAATGCGGGAGCAGGAGCCTCCCAGGGCGGTGAGCCTGCGGGAAATACCGGTCCTGTGGACATTACAGTGCTGGTAAATAAGTATCCGGTAGTATTGAAAGGGAAAAAAGAATATGTCTTTGTGGATGTGTTTTCCTTTATTGACTTTGACCTGAATGCAGGGGGAGGGCGCGCCATCGTGACAAACCTGAACGGAAGAAAGGCGGAGTATATGGAAACGCTCCGGGAGGGGGATGTCATAGAGATATATTGGGAAGAAGTGGGCAGGAAAAGGTAAAAATGAGATTATGTAGTATTGCAAGCGGCAGCAGCGGTAATTGTATCTATGTGGGCTCGGAGGCGACACACCTGCTTGTGGATGTAGGGATCAGCGGGAAGCGCACGGAGAGCGGGCTTGAGGAGCTGGGGCTCACAGGGCGGGATATCGACGGTATTCTGATCACTCACGAGCATGCAGACCACATACAGGGCCTGGGGATCATTGCCAGAAAATATGAGATTCCCATTTATGCCACGGCGGGTACGCTGGGCGAAATAAGGAGGCTGTGCGCCTCGGAGAAGGGAGGTCTTGGCCCTATTGAGGACAGCCTGTTCCATGAGGTGAAGGAGGATGTGAGGTTCATCATCAAGGATCTGACAGTGAACCCCATGCGCATATCCCATGATGCGGCGCAGCCGGTAGGATATCGTATATCCTATGGACATAAGAGGGTGGCGGTATGCACTGACCTTGGAGTCTATAATGATTATACCATAGAGTGTCTGAGAGGAATGGATGCCATGCTCCTGGAGTCCAACCACGATGTGAATATGCTGCAGGTGGGACCTTATCCCTATTATCTCAAGCAGCGGATTCTGGGGGAAAAAGGACATTTATCCAACGAAAATTCCGGCAGGCTGCTGTGCAGGATCCTTCATGATGGGCTTAGGACCGTGCTGCTGGGACATTTAAGCAAAGAAAACAATCTGCCGGAGCTGGCTTACGAGTCGGTGAGGATGGAGATCAACATGGACGATAATCCCTATAAGGCAGGGGATTTCGACATCCGTGTGGCCAGGCGCGACAGGGTAACGCCTGCGGTGGAAGTATAATTCGTACTGGAACAGGAGAACAAAAATGTTGGAATTCAGGTATGACACACAGCTTTTAGTCGAGGGCGGGAACCTTGACGAAGATACGATCAATGAGTATTTCACAAATAATTTCAAGGGAGACTGTCTTCTGGCGGTTGGTGATGATGAACTGATCAAAATTCACTTCCACACCAACGAGCCCTGGAAGGTGTTGGAATACTGTGCGACCCTTGGGGAGATATATGATATTGTCATAGAGGATATGGACAGGCAGGCGCGGGGACTGCAGGGGTGATGCCTGGGAAGGCGGCACAGGGATGAGATTGGCTGTTTTTACACGGCAGGATTTCGGAGCAGGAAATCCGTGAAGGATCAAAGTGCGCGCAGGCGCGGAAACGGAGAGGGATATGAACAAGACAATCATAACGGTGGTGGGAAAAGATACGGTGGGCATTATCGCCAGGGTCTGCACTTACCTGGCGGGAAACGGCATCAATATTCTGGATATCTCCCAGACCATTGTGCAGGGATATTTTAACATGATGATGATCGTGGACACCACAGGCATGGACAAGCAGTTCGGAGACATGGCGGATGAGCTTGCCGCATTGGGAGAGGAGATCGGTGTGGTCATCAAATGCCAGAAGGAAGAAATCTTTGACAAGATGCACCGCATTTAGGACGGAGGTTTGCCATGATAAATTTATATGAGGTGACAGAGACCAACAAGATGATATCGGAGGAAAACCTGGATGTGCGGACCATTACACTGGGGATCAGCCTTCTGGACTGCATGGACTCCGACTTGAAAACCCTTAATGAGAAGATATACAGCAAAATATATGAGGCGGCAAAGGATCTGGTAAAGACAGGGGAGGAGATATCCAGGGAATTTGGCATCCCCATTGTCAACAAGAGGATTTCCGTGACGCCCATTTCCCTGATCGGCAGCGCCGCGTGCAGGAGCATAGAGGATTATGCGGCTGTAGCCCAGACCCTGGACCGGGTAGCGCATGACGTAGGGGTCAATTTTATCGGCGGGTATTCGGCGCTTGTGAGCAAGGGCATGACCCAGGCGGACTTTACTTTGATCCGCTCCATCCCGCTGGCTCTCTCCACCACGGAGAGGGTGTGCAGTTCTGTGAACCTGGGCTCCACCAGGACTGGCATCAACATGGACGCCGTGAAGCTCATGGGTGAGATGATCCTGTCCACAGCAGAATCTACAAAGGAGCAGGATTCCCTTGGCTGCGCCAAGCTGGTGGTGTTCTGCAACGCGCCGGACGACAATCCCTTTATGGCGGGCGCTTTCCACGGTGTCACCGAGGCGGACAAGGTGATCAATGTGGGAGTCAGCGGTCCTGGCGTGGTAAAGACGGCGCTGGAGCAGGTGCGGGGAGAGAGCTTTGAGGTGTTGTGTGAGACTATCAAGAAGACGGCGTTTAAAGTGACCCGGGTGGGGCAGCTGGTGGCGCAGGAGGCTTCTGCGCGCTTGAATGTGCCTTTTGGCATCGTTGACCTGTCCCTTGCGCCCACCCCGGCGGTGGGAGACAGCGTGGCAGACATCCTGTGCGAGATCGGGCTGGAACACGCAGGCGCGCCGGGGACGACCGCGGCGCTTGCCCTCCTGAACGATCAGGTAAAGAAGGGCGGCGTCATGGCGTCCTCCTATGTGGGAGGTTTGAGCGGCGCGTTTATCCCGGTCAGCGAGGATCAGGGCATGATCGAGGCGGTGAAGGCGGGAGCGCTCACCTTAGAAAAGCTGGAGGCTATGACCTGTGTGTGTTCCGTGGGGCTGGACATGATCGCCATACCGGGGGATACTAAGGCGACCACAATTTCCGGGATCATTGCGGACGAGATGGCCATAGGCATGGTGAACCAAAAGACAACCGCGGTGCGCCTGATCCCTGTGATCGGCAAGGGCGTGGGGGAGACGGTTGAGTTTGGAGGTTTGCTGGGCTATGCACCCATTATGCCGGTGAACCGTTTCTCCTGTGATGCTTTTGTGAATCGGGGAGGGCGGATACCTGCGCCCATACACAGTTTCAAAAACTGACATGCTTCTTCCAGCCAAGGGGGCACAGGAGAGAAGAAGGCGGACAAGTTCCCATTTATGGGAACTGGAATACAGCTTCGGAACGGATGTGCCCCGGAAGGAAATTACAGCTGCGACCTTTGCAGATGAAATTTCCTTCCAGCCAAGGGGGCACAGTAGAGGAGAAGGCGGATAAGTTCCCATTTATGGGAACTGGAATACAGCTTCGGAACGGATGTGCCCCGGAAGGAAATTACAGCTGCGACCTTTGCAGATGAAATTTCCTTCCAGCCAAGGGGGCACAGGAGAGAGGAAGCGGACAAGTTCTCATTTATGGGAACTGGAATAGGAGAAAGACAAGATGATATATCATGTTTCCGGCGTGCCGGGGTTGAAAGTACTGGAGCCTCATGTATCTACACATGGGAAAGCGTGGGTGTATGCAATTGAGGATCTTGTGACAGGGCTGCTTTTTGGCGTAAAGCATGATGATTTTGACTTTATGCTCTATACGGATGAAAAGGGCAGGCCGGTTCTCTGGGAGTGCTATCCCGGTGCGTTTGAAGGCGTATACAGGGGCAGGGGCTGTTCTGTGTATGAGCTTGATGACAGGGATTTTATGAGGGGAATGACCTCATGGTCGCCGGAGCTGGTATGCGAACACGAGGTGCCGATTTTAAATGAGGTTCCGGTAGAAGATATTTTTGCCAGACTTCTGTCTGAGGAGTCACAGGGTAATCTTGTGATTTATAGATACCAGGAGGATATGGCTTACAGGAAACGGATTTCGGCTCATGTGGTTGACAGGCTCATCCGTTTTGATGCCATGGGGCGTCTGGAGACGGATGAACGATTTCAGAAATATTACAGAAGCTTGATCGGGGGGCTGCAGGATGTAATGGATGGGCATTTAATATGAAAGTCCCACTTTCATGCCACAGTGGTGCTGCTGCGGGGCATGGGAGTTTACTATGAAAATCACAGATTTTCATAGTAGGGATGGCCATCCGGCCGCTTTCTGCCGAGACTATGGTCCGGTTTACTATGAAAATCCCGGGATTATGGTTGAGTTTACTGTAAGGATAAAGGGGGCTGCTGCGGCAGCCCCCTTTGATATGTACCGCGCCTACAATATTGTCAGGGGCGTTGAATATTCATTTACAGAAGGCTTTGCGGTGCCTGCATAGACCGCAGACTGATAAATTTCTCCGGCGAGAACATCCTGTCTGAGCATGGCATAGGCTGCAGGCTCAAGGAGGGCCTCCGCATCTGCAAGCTTTGAGATCAGCGGAATGGAGGACTTTTCCTTGATGGCGGTAAAGAGCGGCTCAGAACCCTTGCGGAAACCCAGTATCCGTGCGTAGGGAACGTAATCCATTGCCTTTCCCATCTCCATGTCCGTCTTTGTGATATCCAGCAATATGTGGAGCAGGCAGCGGCTGATACGGTTGTAGGTCATTTCTTTTGTCTTCAACAGATCGCAGAAGCTGTCGAAATCAACGTATTCATCCAGCCTGTTCCGGATGCGTGCAGACAGATCCGGAGAGACGTCCAGGTAGTCCTGATAGCCATGGTCCCTTTCCAAAAGCAGCTTGTAGTGCAGCATGGTGGAGAAATGATTCGAGCGCAGTAGCCTGTTCCTGGAAAGCCTGTCCGTGAGTATCCGGGCTGCCTCCAGGGGCATGTGATAACCCAGCTGCTCCGGGGCGTTGCCAGCATAGAGCGCCTGCCGCAGAGCGAGGGCGGAACAGATTTCTATGTCAGTCTGCCTGTCATGATAGCCGGCTCCTGTGCGCTTCGTCGTCACCGGCTGCAGGGCGCAGCCGCGCCTGTGGAGGGTCTTGATGTATTCGATTCCCAGGATATTATTGGGGGAGGAAAACACCTGCCAGTACCCGTCCAGGAATGGATAGAGCTGCATGAGTGCGTTGACCCTGGCATTGGGATAGGAATACCCCTGCTGCAGAAAGCGCTTTAGAGCGGAAGAATACTCTGGAGGCTCGTCCGCAAGGATCTCCGCAATTCTGGTCAGGATCGAGACATCACCGCATTCGCTGCCAAAGCAGAGATGGGTGACAACTCCCAGCCGATCCAGCAGGGCTACGGCGCCGGAGGCGAAATATTCTGCGCTGGACGAGGCGTATAAAGTGGGCAGCTCCAAAACCAGGTCCGCGCCGCAGCGCAGGGCCATCTCAGCCCGGCTGTGTTTGTCCAGGAGCGCAGGCGAGCCGCGCTGGACGAAATTGCCGCTCATGACAATTATCGTGTATCTGGCGCCTGTGCGGCGGCGGGCCTCCTCCATCTGGTATTTATGACCGTTGTGGAAGGGATTGTATTCAGCTATGATTCCGTTTACCTGCATAGTGGACCTCCATAATGTACAGCGTCACTGTGATAAAAGGTGCTTTTTATATCAGTACTTTATACAGCTGCTACTGTGGGAATTGTGAAAAAAATAACATGCAATATCTGAAAATGTACAATTTAACTGTCTATTTTCCCTTGTGCATTACCCTTTTATTTAGTATAATATAAAAAATGCAGTTTGTTAAGTAAAATTTTGTAAAACTGCACAAACGGGATAACCGTCGGAAAGGAGAAGAAGTATGTCATACATTGATAAGATTAAGGAGAGAGCAAGGCTTGACAAAAAAACGATCTGCCTGCCGGAATCCAACGATAAAAGGACTCTGTTGGCTGCGGCAAAGATCGTGGAGGAAGGGATTGCAGATATCATTATGATCGGCAACGAAGAAAAGATCATGGATGGTGCCGGCTGGCTGGAGGTGGATTTGTCCGGGATTACTGTGGTAAATCCCCAGAACACCTCCAAGCTGGACGAGTATGTGACGCTTCTGTATGAGACGAGGAAGGCGAAGGGAATGACGGAGGAGAAAGCGAGAGAGATCCTTCTGAGCGATCCCCTGACTTTCGGCATTGTCATGGTCAAGGCCAACGACGCGGACGGTATGGTCGCCGGCGCGTGCCACTCCACGGCGGATACCTTAAGGCCTGCTCTGCAGATTTTAAAGACAGCGCCCGGCGTAAAGCTGGTCTCCGCATTTTTTGTCATGGATACGCAGTTTAAGGATCAGGGAGAGGAGGGAGCGTTCCTTTTTGCAGACTGTGGCCTGAACCAGGATCCCACGGCGGAAGAACTTGCTGCGATTGCGGATTCTTCTTCCAGAAGCTTCAAATCCCTCATCGGGCCCAAGCCTGTGATCGCAATGCTGAGCCACTCCACCAAGGGAAGCGCAAAGCACGCATTGGTGGACAAGGTGGTAGAGGCGACCAAGATTGCCCAGGAGCAGTATCCCCATCTGACCATAGACGGCGAGCTGCAGCTTGACGCGGCGCTGGTTCCCGGCGTTGCAAAATCCAAGGCGCCCGGAAGCCCTGTGGGAGGCAAGGCGAATGTATTGATCTTCCCGAACCTTGACGCGGGCAATATAGGCTATAAGCTGGTGCAGAGGCTTGGCGGCGCGGAAGCTTACGGCCCCATGCTCCAGGGGATCGCAAAGCCTGTGAACGATCTGTCCCGCGGCTGCTCCTGGCAGGATATCGTGGGCGTTGTGGCTCTGACCGCAGTCCAGGCGCAGCTGGTCTGATGGGAGGGGGCTGAACGCCGTATTTTGGTGACAGGCATTCATCGAATGCTATTCTGCAATGCCTGGTTCATAGCCTGGCGGAAAATCAATGGTTCCCCCAGGTGCCTGCGCATTTTCATCTCTGTATGTATGGCTTTTGTATGGTAATAATTATGAAATAATGATAGGAAAGGATATTGAAAACAATGAAAGTATTAGTTATCAACTGCGGAAGTTCTTCCCTGAAATTCCAGCTCATCGACTCTGAATCCGAGCAGTGCCTTGCAAAGGGCCTGTGCGAGAGGATTGGCATCGAGGGCAGCATGATCACCTATTCTCCCGAGGGCGGCGAGAAAGAAAAGACCGTTACCCCCATGCCCGACCACACGGAGGCAATCCGCCTGGTGCTGGACGCATTGATGAACCCCAAGACAGGCGTTGTCAAAAGCCTGGACGAGATTGGTGCGGTCGGCCATCGCCTGGTACATGGCGGTGAGAAATTTGCAGGCTCCGTCGTCATCAACGACGAGGTGATCGCTGCGGTGGAGGAGTGCAATGACCTTGCGCCCCTGCACAATCCCGCCAACCTGATCGGTATTAATGCCTGCAAGAAGCTGATGCCCACAACTCCCATGGTGGGCGTGTTTGACACCGCTTTCCACCAGACCATGCCCGAGGAGGCTTATATGTACGGGCTTCCTTATGAGTATTACCAGAAGTACAAGATCAGGAGATACGGCTTCCACGGCACCAGCCATTCTTACGTGTCCAGGAGAGCGGCGGAGGTGCTGGGCAAGAACTACGAAGAACTGAAAATAATAGTATGCCACCTGGGCAACGGCGCCAGCATTTCCGCTGTCAAGAACGGCAGGTGCGTTGACACTTCCATGGGACTGACCCCTCTTGAGGGCCTGATCATGGGCACACGTTCCGGCGATATCGATCCCGCCATCATCGAGTTCATCGCCCACAAGGAGGGCAAGAACATCGACGAGATCATGTCCATCCTGAACAAGAAATCCGGCGTCCTGGGCCTGTCCGCCAACCTCTCCTCCGATTTCCGTGATCTGGAGGACGGCTACAACAAGGGTGATGCAAACGCGGTCCGCACCATGAAGACCTACTGCTATCATGTGGCAAAATACATAGGCGCCTATGTTGCTGCCATGAACGGCGTGGACGTCATCTGCTTTACCGCTGGCGTAGGCGAGAACGCAGCCCTGGTGAGGACCATGGTCTGCAATTATCTTGGATATCTGGGCGTGGAAATTGACGAGGACGCAAACCACAAGCGCGGCGAGGATATTGCGATCACAACGCCTGGCAGCAGGACAACTGTCATGGTGATCCCCACCAACGAGGAGCTTGCCATCGCGAGAGAAACGGTGCGCCTGGTGAAATAATTAATCCTGCTGTCTGCTTACTGGACTTATATCTATCAGGGGGTATGTATGCGGCGTAGAGTCAGACCAACAGATAAATCATATGTAAAGTATGAAGATAAAGATTATATGATTTACAGGGCAGAACAATGCACGAAGATAATATTGCAATCATTTTGCAGGATGATTTTGGAAACTACAGGCATATATTTAATGGTTCAGTTATATTGAGCGATGGTACGTTCATTTTTACTGGTGGAGGCGGTAAGGGGCACTTGGAAGAATGGAATGCAGCAATTAAAAAGTTAAGAGATTATGATATGGGTTAAATGACAGCAGAGAGTAATCAGTGGGAAAAGGCTACAGCACCTATTTAGAGTGCGTAGCCTTTTTCTGTATTTCCTGTCCTCCCAATTACATAAAATTTGCAGTTGAATCAAAAAAGTAACAAATCTGATACATCAGCGTGCGAGAATAAGACATACAAATTTTTATGGGCGGGGATATTTTCCCGTCTGTGGGAATCCAGGGAGGAAGGCACGGATGAGGCACGAAAGAGAAAACGGCGGGACAAGGCAGGAAGTGGAGCGCCGATTGAAGCAGAGACAAAAGAGAAGCGGGAAAATTCTGCTTGCATATATTATGACCACAGGATTGCTGATCGGCTTAAACATGGTGCTGATATTGAAAACACAGGGCGATATTGGCAGGATGCAGGAACAGATCGATAAATTAAGGAGTTCACTGGTATTGCTGCAGCAGGGCTCCGTGGTTCCGGTGGGGGCGGAGGTGCTGCCGGAGGATGGTCAAAACAGGGGTAAGGGAGAAAGTGCCGGCAATCTAACAGGAATCCAGGGCAGCAGCAATATGCCTGGTTCCAGCCTGCCGGGAAATTCGGAAGGACAGGTGCTTGCCGAGGGCAGCTACGGGGCGCTGTGGGGTCTGGACGAGGTTGACAAGCCCAGGGAACGCAACAGGGAAGAAGTGTTGTACAGGCTTGGCGAGCTTGGGAAGAATAATGAACTTATAGCCAGGGTCAGCAGAGACAGTTCACAGTATCCGGAGAAAATGCTGGAGGCTCTGGCGAATAATCCGGAGATGGCGGATTTTGTGAGCGGCTATACCGGAAACAAGACAAAGGCTTCCGGAGGGTTTTCCAAGGAAGAACTTGCCCTGGAGTTTCCGCTGTTTTTGCAGTGGGATCCAAGGTGGGGGTATGTAAGGTACGGGGATGGGAGCTGCATCGGGCTTGCGGGCTGTGGCCCTGCATGTCTGTCCATGGCGTTGTATTATCTGACTGGGGATGATAGTATCACGCCGGACAGCGTTGCCGCCTACAGCATGGATAAGGGGCATTATGTGCCAGGCGTCGGGACAGCCTGGAGCCTTCTCACGGAGCTGCCGTCAAAGTATGGCGTGAAGGTGAGTGAACCGCAGCACTCGGAGCAGGCTCTGAAAGATGCCCTGGATAAGGGCAGGATTGTTATCTGTTCCATGGGACCGGGTGATTTCACCGTTGCAGGCCATTTTATTGTGATCTATGGATATGACAAAGAGGGTTTTAAGATAAATGATCCAAACTGTGTGGCAAGGAGCATGAAGCGTTGGACTTACAATGAGATTGCCACACAGATCAAGCATATCTGGGTGCTGGGAGGCGAGGCGGTCCCTAATGGGGGTGTCATGTATGTGGAGAAAGACTGAAACTTCAGATTCTTACATGACCGGAAGATGTCTGTTGCCGCCCGAAGTGGGCGCTTAAGGGATGGAAGTCCCAAACAGGGCAGCGGCAGAGCGGGAGCGACGCAGGTTAGTGTGAAGGAGGATTGACGGGAGTTTTTAAATGTTGTATTTCTGCTTTTTGGAATTACCATTACTATAATATAGTATAAAATAGAAAGTTCCTGCTGGTCAAGGGACAGAGTGCTAAAATTTTTTGCACTCTGCCCCTTGACCAGCAGGAACAAATAGTGTAAGATGAAGACATGGGAAGATTACGCCTGCAGGAAGTTGTTAATCCCTGTACATATCAGGAGCATGTGGAACGGTTAGATCTCTGCTGATAAAGAAAAGCGAGTAGGCAAGGCTTCGTGTTTACTGATATGTTAATAGCAAAAATATATTATTTTTTAAGAACAAAGAAAATGAGAAAAGTTTTTAATGAAAGGTAATATATTTGGGAGAATTTGCCAAGTTCTCAAAAACGGACGTGAACAGAAAAAGAACAGATAAAAGTTGAAGGTTGTTCAGAGCTTGGAGGGTTTCTGAAACTACTTTTTAAGAAAATGGAGGTATAATGAGATTGATGAGACTAGAGAAAAGGATTTGTAATGTTAAAAAAAATGTTTGGGTACTTGTAATGTGTTTTTTACTCTTTGCTACATTTTCAACTACGGTTTTGGCTGACACGGATTTAGGAACACTCTCTTGTTGGTATTCCGATGATAACCGTATTGCAAGATGGAATGAAAGCAGTATTGATGTTTATGTAAATAAGATAAATTCAAATGGAAATTTTTATTTTTCTATGGGAATAAGCGAAGGATGCAGTCAATGGGATGATGCAATCAATATGGCAGTTAACTACAGTCCATTAAATACTTCTGCCCTGATACAGTATCACGGAGGTACAGTAGATGAAATAAACGAATATGGCGAATTTGTAGTAGATTCATCAGTAAATGGGGTGACACAAATAACAAAATCTTTAGAGGGAACCTGGAAATATGGCAATACATCTAAAAAAGGGTATCTATTGTCAAGCGCGATTGGATGTGTTGTAGATAACGACCGTACGACAGATGAATATAGGAAAACATGTGCGCATGAATTAGGTCATGCATTAGGATGGTTAGGACATTCTGGTAATTCTAATGATATAATGTTTTCCTGGGGAACTCATAAAACATCCTTGACTTTTCGTGATATAGATCATCTATCCCAAGTTTATTAGCAGGAGGTAATGAAAATGAAAAAAATATGCATGGTATGTCTGCTGGCAGCTGCGGCAGTCATATCCTTTATGATGACAGCCTGTTCTTCTGAAAAACCATTGGCGATAACATATATGGAATATGAAAAAACTTTTTTGACATTGGAAGAAATGATCAAAAAAAGCGATGTGGCTATTGTCGGCGAATATGTGGAAACCATACGGCATGACAATTATATCGAGCAGAAATTTAAGGTAAAAGAGTGTCTTTACGGAGACGTGGCTGACAGCGAAATATATTTGTATTCAGGCACAGGCGTTGGTCATATTGAGGAAATAGATTACACATATGAGCTTGGCGCCGATGTTTACGAAGTGGGTATGGAATACATTTTAATTCTGGAAAGGGCGCAGTCTGTAATGTATGAACATGACAGGTATATGCAGTCTGCCGATGTATTCCTGTGCGATAGTGTCGGCGAGTATCGCATGTATTCCCAGAGGGTTGAGATCCCTGCGGAAGTCACCCTGAAAGATTATATCACTTCCACTTACGAGGCTGTATCACATCCGGCTGGCCAGGCTGCTTCTGTTTTATATGAAGATGAGATTGCCAGAATGATGGGAGAATCGGATTATGTTGGCAGGGTTAAAATTTTGGAACTGGTGAATGAGGGTAAGACCCATAACGGAAATGTTTACAGATGTTCTGTGGAGTCTTTGTCTAAAGGCGACGACCTTAATACCTATGATGACGGTACGGTTTTGATCGTAATCCTTAAGAATACCGTAGAGACGGATAACAGTTATATCATTGGATTTTCTTCTGTGGACGAAGGCTCCCTGATTTATACACAATCCACAGATGCAAGCGTATATGATATAGATGACGAGAGGATATTCGACATTTTATGATCCCCGTTGGCTTAGCGTAAAGCTGAACCAATGTCAGCCGCCAATAGCCTGAACAATTCAGCCAAGTGAACAAGGGGGGGTATAGATTGGAGCGTCTGGGTGAAAAAATCGGTTGACACATTTTTATAATTGGCGTATCATATTAACATGCAATTGAATAACGGAACAAACCGTAGATGTGGAGATAAAAACAGTTCGCGGGCCAGAGGGCATAAGCCTGAAGTCCTGCGTGGGCACTTACAGAGAAACCGGAGGCTGAGAAAGGTTGGAGAGCAGGCTGTTAAATGGACCACGGAGGGCGCAGGGAACGAGACAGGGGTCTTTAGTATTCTGCGACGTAAGGCACACGTCAGCTGCCAGGGATAAAATAGTACACTTTGTATGTGCAGCCTGAATTTATTCCCGCAGGCAATGAGTCATAAGTCCATGGGACCTTGACGAATGTCGTGAGGGTTAAAAACCCCGTCAGCTTGCTGTGGGGTTTTTGATTATATTTCATGTGCATGATGCATTGTGTAGATAGTATCCTGAATGAGAGCACTTAGTTTAAGTGAAGCCAGGGTGGCACCGCGGGAAGGCAAGATTTGGCATCCCGTCCTTGACAGAGTAAAGATGTTTCTGTCTCGGACGGGATTTTTTGCGTGTTCCCCACAGGGGGACTGGGGTGAAGAAGGCGGAAACAGCAGGGCACGGCATGAGGGCAGAAAAGTTTCAGGAGGAAGGGCTGCCGCAAGCGGTGCAATGGGTCCCAAAAGCGCTGTATTATAAAAGAAATATGCCCGCGCTGAAAGAGGCAGGCGGGCAGGAAACGGAGATCAAAATGAGCAAAGGACGTTATGGAATACACGGAGGGCAGTATATTTCCGAGATATTGATGAACGAGCTGATCCATCTGGAGGAGTGCTATGAGCATTATAAAAATGATCCGGATTTTCAGAGGGAGCTGAGCACCCTTTTGAATGAGTATGCGGGCAGGCCGTCACTGCTGTATTATGCGGAGAAAATGACCAGAGATCTGGGCGGGGCGAGGATTTATTTAAAGCGTGAGGACTTAAACCACACCGGCTCCCATAAGATTAACAACGTGCTGGGGCAGGCGCTGCTTGCCAGGAAGATGGGTAAGACAAGGCTGATCGCGGAGACGGGAGCGGGGCAGCATGGGGTTGCCACAGCCACGGCGGCTGCGCTCCTTGACATGGAGTGCGAGATTTATATGGGCAGGGAGGATACACAGCGGCAGGCGCTGAATGTGTATCGCATGGAACTGCTGGGGGCGAAGGTGCATCCCGTCGCCACCGGGACCATGACCCTGAAGGATGCAGTAAGTGAGTGCATGGGGGAATGGACGAACCGGGTAAATGACACGCTGTATGTTCTGGGTTCTGTCATGGGTCCTCATCCTTTTCCCATGATCGTAAGGGATTTTCAGAGCGTCATCAGCCGGGAGGCAAAAGGACAGATTCTGGAAAAAGAAGGAAAGCTGCCTGCGGCGGTAGTTGCCTGTGTGGGCGGCGGAAGTAATTCCATGGGCATGTTCTACCATTTTATAGAGGAAAAGGAAGTGAAGTTAATCGGCTGCGAGGCGGCTGGCAAGGGAGTGGACACGGCACTCACGGCGGCGACTATCGCCACCGGGAGCCTGGGTATTTTTCACGGGATGAAGTCCTATTTCTGCCAGGATGAGTACGGGCAGATCGCGCCGGTGTATTCCATTTCCGCAGGGCTGGATTATCCGGGTATCGGGCCGGAACACGCCTATCTGCACGATATCGGCAGGGCGCAGTATGTGCCTGTTACAGACGATGAGGCGGTGGACGCCTTTGAATACCTGGCACGGACGGAAGGGATCATCTGCGCCGTGGAGAGTGCCCACGCGGTGGCGCATGTGAGGAAGATTGCGAAAGATTACAGCCCGGATCAGAGCATTATCATATGTCTCTCCGGGCGCGGAGACAAGGATGTGGCGGCAATCGCCAGATACAGGGGGGCGGATATTCATGAATAGACAGTTGGCAAAGGTATTTGACACACCGAACAAAAAGGCTTTTATCCCATTTCTGACGGCGGGGGATCCCGCACCGGAATGCACAGTGGAATTTATCCTGGAGATGGAGAGGGCAGGGGCAGACCTGATAGAAATTGGCATTCCTTTCTCCGACCCTGCGGCGGAGGGCGTTGTGATCCAGGAGGCGGGCATCCGTGCCCTTAAGGGCGGGATGACTACGGACGGGGCGTTTGATATCGTGCGCAGGGTCCGGGAGAAGTCGGATATTCCCCTTGCCTTCAGGACCTATGCAAACCCTGTCTTTCACTATGGCTATGACAGATTTTTTGCAAGATGTGAGGAGCTGGGTGTGGCGGCGGTCATCATACCTGACCTGCCCTTTGAGGAGAAGCAGGAGATGGAGGAGCCTGCAAAGAGGCACAGTGTGACGGTGGTATCCGTGATCGCCCCCACCTCAGAGAGCCGCATCCGGACTATTGCCAGCCAGGCGGAGGGATTTATCTATGTGGTGCCCTCCATGGGCGTCACCGGTGTCCGCAGCGAGCTCAAGACGGATTTGGGAGCCATCGTGGAGAGCATCCGGAAAGTGACGGATGTGCCCTGCGTCATAGACTTCGGCATCAGTACGCCAAAGCAGGCGGCAAAGATGGCGGCGGTGTCCGACGGCGCCGTCGTGGGCAGCACCATTGTGAAGATTATTGCGAAATACGGAGCGGAGGCGGCGCCGGAGCTGTACCGGTATGTCAGGCAGATGAAGGAAGCGGTTGCAGGGGGCTGATACCATAGCACCGCCTATTTGCACCAGTGCTGCGTTGTCATCAGTCAGCGATGGAGCCAAACGTCCAATAAACGCGGTTGGATTAAAATGAGGGCAGGACCAGAAGAAAATCCGGACCTGCCCCTTTGTGACTACTTGCAAATCTTGTATCGGTTTTTTGAGTTTACACAAGACTTGATGCGGTCTTGTGGTATATGGTTTCTCATTTCTTCTTTTCACTGAATATTTTGCGCATCCAAATATGTGGGCAGGATTCGTCGAAATCCATTTCACCGTATTTCATATAACCATTTTTTTCATAGAATTTTACAGCTCCAATCTGTGCATGTAGGAAAGCATATTTTCCACCATTTTTTTCAATTTCAGTTTCAGCACATTTTAGTAGAAGTGAGCCGAGATTTTTTCCACGATATTGCTTGATTACTGCAAGGCGGCCTATGAAATAGTTTCCGGCAGCATCATCTTCAAAAAAGCGGCATGTGGCAACAGGAAAGTTATTGTCATACAACAGGATATGCTTTGCGTGTTTATCTATTTCATCAAACTCATTATGAAAACCCTGTTCTTCCACAAAAACATTCCGCCTGATTTCCACTGCTTCATCTGGCAAGGCATCGTAAATTCTTACATTCATTTTCTAACCTCCTGAAAACGAAAAACATTCAAGAATTAACCTTATAACACTTGTTTAGTGCCGTACCTGCGGTTAATTCCTGAATGCTTTAAATCACTCTATCCGGTGATAAAGTGCAGCGATTTTTAAAAATTATAGCAATCCACGTTAAAAAAGTCAATCCTTTTTTAACTTCAACGGGCGGCATGAAGCGGGCGGCATTTTCCTGGAAAGGGGCGGCAAATATGTGTTGTTCATTTTGACCGCCTTCTGTCCTGAAGATTTGGTGATTTTTCGGTTTTGAATAATCTGTCAAGAGTGTCTTCGGTAATAGAGAAGCCCTTTAACATCATTGCTTTTGAAAAATGGCAGTAGGGCAGGCGGCAGGAAGAATGCAGCCTGGGGAGTCTGATATAAGCACTGCTGCCATGGGGATAAGCTTGGAATTGGATTGCGACTGACAAATTTTGCAGTACAGAAAAAAGGTTTTTGAGAAAAATCAGTGTCAAGCATTTTTGAAAATGTCCCGAAAAATTTATAACATTAGCCCTGGCTT
>CAOKQK010000033.1 GCA_948470905.1 uncultured Lachnospiraceae bacterium
CCCGGAAAATAAAGATTTTGTAGCCAAAAAGTAGTGTCAGATTTGACACTACCGCCGAATAAGGGGGAGTGCGGATATGAGAGTAGGTGCAGGGACGGAACCGGCAGGATTAAAAACCGCCGGAAAGAGCAGGGCGGCAAGGGGATCGAACAGATATTTTGAGAGCAGGAATTATGCCCATGCTTTGAAAGATGGAAACACCGGCTGGATGGCGGGCAGCAGGCTTCAGCAGATGGATGGCAAAGACGGGAAAGAGCAGGATAGCGGAGAGGACGCCAAAAGAGAGGTAAGGTCTGAGGCGGAGAAGATTTACCAGGCGGTTGCTGCCGGGAAAGAGAATCCCATAAAGCAGCTCAGGCAGGAATCCGCGGTGCCATACGGGTATCTTGCCGTGGATGGTGTGATCAATTATAACGGGGTGTGTTTTGTCTGCGATGCGGAGACAAACAGTATCTGTCTGGGAGATATGACAGATAAGGAGAATGTGCTGACGATCACTCTCTCCGGGGGCGGTCATCTGAAGGTGAACAGGAACAATATTGGCGATCTGTCAAAAGCAGCCGGGATGTTCTCCCCGGAGGATCTGAATCTCATCATGCGCGCCATCGCCCAGGATGCCAAGATACAGTCCATGAAGAAAGAGATAGAAGACACGGAGGCAGGAGTAGGGGAGCAGATAAGCGCAGATCACAATGTGCAGGGGGCAGAGAGGGCGGAAGACCAGGAGGGATAACCCTCCCGGTCTGTCTTTATGCTGTACAGGAGCCTTGGGCAGCTTTGGCATTACCGCACGGAAGCCTTGTGCAGTTTTGGCATTACCGCACAGAGTCTTGTGCGATTTTGGCATTACCGCACGGAAGTTTGGGCAGTTTTGCCTTTAACGCGCCATATTTGCATAATGCATGATCAGCAAGGCGCGGAAAGTGATATCACAATCTCTGCGGACAGGGGATTTCCAATCGGTTTCTAATTGTTGTCCGCCGTATGTACTGAAACCTTTGAGTTGATTCTCATCAATTCCGGCGGTACAAATGCCATCGTTATTGATTTCATTTCCCAGAAGTTCAGCTTCATTCTGCAGTTGTTCAAGATACGGTGCAAGCCCGCACCGGCACAGCCACTCTACCCTGTCAAAGTAAGTATAGTGAATGCCGTTTTTATCGTAACTCAGCTGGTATCCTTCTTTTAGACAGCCAATTGTCCCAAGCACATATCCAACCCAGGAGTCACCGCCGATCTGTTTTTCAGGGCGGTCTGTCCTCATCAGTTTTTTAAATGATTCCGCAAGCATTTTTATATTTTCTTCGGTTTTCCAGGAATCTGTATGTGCGAGAATGTCAAGATGATAATAGCAAGGCCATTTTTCGTAATCATTGAATACACGTTTTTCCTTTCCGCCGCTTTTTCTCAATCTTGTTATGTCTAATGCCGAATCCACTTCCAGTACACGCTTAAACGAGTCGAGAGCTAACTGTATCTGCGGTTTTATATCAATGACATCATCGTAGCCTGCACGGGCAATACACGCACAGCGGATCATATTCTGACCATTTGCAGCATAGCGGAACTCATCAAAATATTTTCCCTTTGTACGGTAACAAAGATCAGTCAATTCTGTAGTAACAAATGCGTCCATTGCCCTTTTTAATACAGGCGTATCTTTGAAGATCAGCTTTTCGCCGAGGTATTTCGTTCCGACTTCCTGGTTTTCAAAGGGACCTGCGTTCCTGTTCGGTCCGTGAAAACCGTTCCCCAGCCAGCCGTTTTCTTTTTGACAGGCGATGATCAGTTTGATGATCGGCTCGGAAAGCACCTGTTCCTGCAGACGTACTTTTTCTTCAAAAGGTACTTCTTCATGGAGCACCTCGGTTCTGACACGGTATTGAATAGAAGGGTTTGCATTTGCGAGAAGGAAGTCGATCATTTTTGTAAGCTGTGTCATGTATTTTTTCCCATCATTTTATACAGAGTTATACAGTTTTATTCAGTATAGCACATATTATTACATTGTTCCACAGGATTTGCTGTACTTCTAGTACATCGAAAAATAAGTTTCTGGCTATATCGCGCAGAATGATTTTTGCATAGACAAGGCGGAGGAAGGAGGCGATGCGGTGGCATCGTTGACTGACGACAACGAAGTATATGCAAAATCAGGCAAGCGATATGGCCAGTTACTTATTATTCGATGTACTAGTACTGCGTTGCGCATATAACAGTGAATATCAGCGCTGGATTTTTGTGCCAGGGCAAGGCGGAAGAAGGAAGCGATGTGGCTCCATCGCTGACTGATGACAACGCAGCATTGGTGCAAATAGGCGGTGCTGAATTCACTGTTAATTGCGCAATACAGTACTAGCTTTAGAGCAACAGCTTATGTGACATTTCACCTGTCTGAGCAGCTGGCAGTTTACTTAAAAAAGTCCCCATGCTGCCCGGAACCTGCCGCAAAGCCGCTTCCTTTTGAGGAAGTAACAGTCCAGACAGGTCACGGAACTGTTGCTGGAGGAATTCAGCAGGTATAAGTAAGGGAGGTATATCCCTTGACAGAATGCCCGCAAGGTGATATAAGTGTATTAAGAGAATTAATACACTTATAAAACAGAATGGTGGTATGCTGCAGGCTTGTGGGGAGGCATGCCGGAAGAAAGGAGCTGCAATGATCGTTTTGGACTACCGGGACAAGCGCCCGATTTATGAGCAGGTGGTAGAGAAGCTGGAACGGCTGGTGGTGAACGGCATTTTGGCGACAGGTGAGAAAATGCCCAGCGTGCGCAGTCTGGCCATGGAGCTGTCGGTGAACCCCAACACCATCCAGCGCGCTTATGCGCAGCTGGAGCAGGAGGGCTATCTCTATACCGTTTCCGGCAGGGGCAGCTTTGTGGCGCCGGAGCGCGAGTGGAGGGAGAACAAGCAGGTGGAGGTCCTGCAGGGCTGGCAGGATCTGACCAGACAGGCGAAAGAGGCGGGAGTTTCTAAGGAGCTTCTGCAGAGGAGGATAAGGGAAATATATGGGGAGGGGAGTCAATGATAGAGTTTAAAAATATATCAAAAAGTTTTGGGGGGCTGAAAGCGGTTGACAATATCAGCGCAACCATAGAGGAGGGGCATGTATTTGGGCTGATCGGCACCAACGGCGCCGGGAAGTCTACGCTGCTGCGTCTGCTTAGTGGCGTGCTTGAGCCGGATTCGGGCAGCATTACCGTGGACGGGGAGGCGGTCTATGATAATCCCGCGGCTAAGGGAAAGCTGTTTTATATCTCTGACGAGCAGTATTTTTATAAAAACGGCACACCCGGAGACATGCTGCGTCTGTATCAGGCCTATTATCCCGGGTTTGACGCCGGGAAGTGGGGGGCGTTGATGGAGAATTTCGGCCTGGAGGTAAAGCGTAAGATCAACACTTTTTCAAAGGGTATGAAAAAGCAGCTTTCGGTGATATGCGGGGTGTGCGCGGGCACCAGGTATCTCATCTGTGACGAGACTTTTGACGGGCTGGACCCGGTGATGCGGCAGGCAGTGAAGTCTCTTTTTGCCCGGGAGATCGAGGAAAGGGGGCTTACGCCGGTGATAGCTTCCCACAACTTAAGGGAGCTGGAGGATATCTGTGAATATGTGGGACTACTGCACAGGGGCGGCATTCTGTTTGAAAAGGATCTGGATGAGATGAAGCTGAATATCCACAAGGTGCAGTGTGTCGTCAAAGAGGAGGCGGTGCTGGAGCTGATCCGGCGCAACCTGGATGTGGTGACTATAGACAACAGAGGTGCTTTGTACACGCTGACTGTCAGGGGCAGCAGGAAGAAGGTGGAGGGGTTCATGGAACAGCTGAATCTGGTATTTTATGAATTGCTGCCGCTGTCCCTGGAGGAGATCTTTATCAGTGAAACGGAGGTGAAGGGATATGACATCAAAGCACTTATTCTTTAAGGCCATGAGGGAGGACCTGCGTCACAGGGGATGGATGGTCGCGCTGTCCGTGCTGGGGAGCTTTCTGATCCTGCCTATGATATGGCTGATCTTCGCCAATAATCCCCATAGCTTTACTTATTATCAGGAATGGATTGACCCGTATTGGTATGCAGCCAGGGAATTCTGGAGAGGCGGCGCCAATATTCTGGGAGGGGTCTTCGCCATAGGCGGCGCGCTGGTAGCAGGGCTTGCGGGGTTCCGATTTGTCTTTCACAAAGACCAGGTGGACACATGGCACAGCCTGCCCATAAAGCGGGATACGCTGTTTTGGGTCTATTATGTGGACGGAAGCCTGGTGTGGCTTCTGCCCTTGTTGGTCTGTACAGTCCTGACCGCTGCCCTGTCGGGAGGGCTGGTGCTCCGGAAAGAAAGCGCAGAGGGAGCTTATGAGGTGGTGAAGCTTGCCGCGGGAAGCTTTGCGGTGTGGACGGTGGCATTCCTTTTGGTGTACCATCTGGTCCTTGTGGCGATGATGTTCAGCGGCAATGTACTCAACACCATTGTCAGCATGCTGATCATGGGTGTGGGGAGCGCCAGCCTTTACGGGCTGGGTGTTGCCATGTTTCAGGGATATTTTGACACTTTTTTGTATTATGGCGTTGGAAAGAATATAGGCGCCATATATGCCTCCCCGCTTGTGTCTGTGGTGGTGCTGCTTGTGGAGCGGGGGCAGGGGCGCAGGGATTATTCGGCAGGTATTAATCTGGCGGTCGCCCTGCTGCTTGGCGTCCTGGCGTGGCTTTTGTACCGTTTTCGTCCCTCTGAGCTGGCGGAGCAGGGCATCCGGAGTAAATTTTTTTCCACGGTGCTGCGGCTCGTGACTACGGCGGGGGCAGGCGTAGGAGGGTGGTTGTTTTTTTATATGATCACTGACGTTAGTATCCTATGGAGCATTTTCGGAGCCGTCCTGGCAGTGGTGCTGGTGCATGGAATCCTGGATGTGGTGTTCCAGATGGATTTCAGGGCCTTTTTTGCGCACAGGCTCCAGATGGCGGGTACAGTGGCGGCAGTGCTGCTGATATGCTTTGCCTTTTATGGGGACTGGTTTGGCTATGACGCCTATCTGCCGGAGAAAGAGCAGATTGCGGGAGTCAGGGTGAATGTGGAATCTCTGGGAAACCGCTATGACAATTTTTGGACAGGACAGATGATGTCTTATCAGGATGCGGATACCGCTTATGCATTCTTAGAGAGGATGACGGAATCCTCTGATGGAGGGGAGAGTGTGTATGTGTGGGTCACGTTGAAAAACGGCAGGACTTATTGGCGCAGATATTATATCAACAGAGAAAACAGGGACGCGGTCATGCCCATTGTGTCCAGTGAGGCTTATTTAAACAATACCTATTGTCTGGATGAGCGTGTGGCGCAGGATTATGAGGTGACGCTGCAGCCCAGCCGGGGAACCTGGGAGTATGGGAAGAAAAAATTTGCCAGAGGGGAGCTGCTGGAGCTGGTGCGTGCCTACAACCAGGATGTGCTGGAGGACCCGGAGACAGTGCTTTTGGGGGAGGGCAGGCTGTTGATGATGGTCAATCTGTCATTTGTGCGGGCGGACGGCTATAAGGTTATGGCTGAGCTGAGCATTTACGAGTCCATGGAGCGTACGATAAAGGCTCTCCGGGCGCTGGGCTATGAGAAAATTGTAACTCCTCCGAAAGCTGAGGAAATTGCATCCATCACCCTTAGTGTGGATAACTTCGGAAATTACAGGACGGCGGAGGATATCGTGGAAGCCGCAAGGAAGAAGTATTGCGTATATGGTCCGGATAATACGGAAGGGGAGAGCGGGCAGGCGACGGAAGTGGAAGAACAGAGTGTGGAGATGCCTGGCGTGGAAGGACAGGGCGCGGAAATGTCTGAGGTGGAAGGACAGAGTGCGGAGATGTCTGGAGTGGAAGGACAGGGCGCGGAGATGTCTGGAGTGGAAGGACAGAGTGCGGAAATGTCTGAGGTGGAAGGACAGGGCGTGGAAATGTCTGAGGTGATAGAACAGGGAGTCATGCTTGAAAGGCTTGAGGATATGGTGCTGCATATCACGGAGCGGGAGGAGATAGAGGAGCTTCTTCCCCTGATCAGCTTCAGCAACGGTTATAAGAGATGGGGGATATTTAAGCGGCTTTTCATTGTCATCGACATTACGGACCGGGAGGGGGAGACTGTCACTGCTTATATCAAAACAGGCGATCTGCCGGAGAAGTATATCAGGAGATTCGGGTCATTGATGCAGGACAGGATGGACTGACACAGGGGGTGGGCTTTAAGGAGCCCACCCTTTCAGTATGTTCTCTATGGTATATCCCGCAGCCTCCTCGTCGGTGAGCTGGCAGGAGAAATCAGCCCTGGTGTCCGGGCTTGCGCCTGGCCCATGGGACTGGTATTCCCCATAGTAGAAATGTCCGTGTTCTTTCTTCCAGTCATTCCAGCCTTCCCTGCGGATATGGGCGCCCAGCTCACAGTTTAAGAAGACGGTTTTGGCGTATTCCCGCCAGGGACGGCCCAGGAATACGGAATCCGGAGGGCAGTCGCTGGTAAGCCGGCAGTTCCGGAACACATAGCCGAAAGGCTCGTCCCTGGGAGTGGAGGCGGCGGTTATGTAGCCGCAGTTTACTCTGTCGCCGGGGTTTGCTTTTCTTTTGCCCTCCCGCATCCGGGAGAAAATCTCGCAGTTTTCAAAATAGGCTATGGCGCTGCCGAAGATGAAGTCCACGTCGCCGTCTATGTAGCAGTCCCGGTAGCACTGGCGTCCCATAGTGCGGGGCTTGCCGTCGCCGGGGCCCTTAAAGCCGCCTGCCACCATTTCCTGTTCGGGGAGGGGGGCGGTGAAAAGAGTGTCCTGGTGCCCCTTGAGGGCGCAGTCATAAAAGTAATTCCTGTCGCCGTCCACATAGAGTGCCAGCGCCTGCCCCACGCCCTCGCCGCTGCCGGCGTCATTTTCAAAGGTCAGATGCCTTGCGGTGAAATCATGGGTGTCAATGCGCACGGAGGCAGTGCGGAAGGTGCCTCTGTTATCGCCCTCGGGCATGACGTCCATAGCGCAGTCGCCGTAGACGATGACTACATCCCCGCGGCTGTCTCCCTCCCCCTGAAATGTCAGGTTCGGGCGGGCTACCACGAGTTTCTCACGATATTCGCCGCTGCCGATGTGCAGGATCACGGGCGGGACGTCCGGCAGTGGCGCTGGGAAGCTTTTTTCCTTTTCCGGGGCGTCTGGAAAGCCTGCGGCTTCATCGGAGGAGGAAAGATATTCCAAGGCGTGGGCGATGGTGTCAAAGCAGGGGGTGTGCCCTGGCATATTTACATAGAGATGCTGGGGGTCGTTGTTCATGGGGAGGTTCCTTTCTATTCGTTATTATATTGTTGTTATAGTGCTCGCTGTGCTACAATGACTGTATAACCATCGGTTTCACATGTAATACCTGTTTCCTCAAATCCGTTTTTATGCCAAAAATGTTCTGCCTGAGGATTTCCTTTTACCCATCCAAGTCTTATGTAGGAAATGCCGATCCCTGACAAATATGCGCACAGATCAGTGATGATAGTACTTCCTATTCCTTTGTTTTGTATGGATGCATCGGTCATGAAAAAGCCGATAAACGCCGTATCCTTGTTTGGGTATTCCAAGATAAGGTCCAGTATCGCAGCAAGCCCGTGTCTGTCAAAATAACCTACATAATATTTGTCGTCTGCTGTTTTCTTTGGCGGCAGGGCAGCCATGTCTTTCCGTATGCTGTCTTCTGTCGCAAAAGGGGGACAGTATTGATAATATAAAACATTCTGGCGGCAAAACATATAAATCTGGCGTACATCGGTATCTTTGATTAACCGTACTTCATATTGATTGGAAAAGGCATTAATATCAAGCATCAAATCCCTCCGTTTATCACGATTATTGTCAGATCTGATTCCCGCGGGCAATGACATAAGCCCAGGGAAGTAGACTTCCTGAAAGTTTACTTTTCAGAGGGTAGGTCAGTGCCGCGAGGGTGTTGGCTTTTGACAATTATGATTATACCCTTTAATCGGCATATCGGCAACTGCTTTTTCATCTTCCCAGGTAACGGCAATACTGTTACATTAATCTTCACTGGCCGCTGCATCAGCTTTGCCGACGTAGTAAACAGCAACTGCGCATGCGGCAGTATCATAGCCCGCAATATATTTTTCTTGTGAAATTCTGATATTGGGAATATAATATTTTTGAAAATAACCGCGAAACTACTACTATACGAAGGGGATTGGAGGCATATTATGGCAAAGGTGAGGTTGGGAAAAACAGGGATTGTAGCGGAGAAGAACGCCTTCGGGGCGCTGCCGATCCAGCGGATTTCCGGGGAAGCGGCGGTGAAGCTGCTGCGCCGGGCCTATGAGAAGGGCGTAAATTTCTATGATACGGCGCGGTGGTATACGGACAGCGAGGTGAAGCTGGGAGAAGCCTTTGAGGGCATCAGGGAGAATATTTACATTGCCACCAAGACAGGTGCCGGGACGGCGGAGGATTTCTGGAAGGACCTGCACACCTCCCTGACGAACCTGAGGACGGATTACATAGATATTTATCAATTTCATAATCCGGCGTTCTGCCCGAAACCGGGGGATGGGACGGGGCTTTATGAGGCCATGCTTACGGCGAAGGAAAAAGGGATGATCCGCCACATCGGCATCACGAACCACAGGCTGAATGTTGCCCATGAGGCGGTGGAGAGCGGGCTCTATGAGACGCTGCAGTTTCCCTTTTCCTATCTGGCCTCCGGGAAAGATATAGAGCTGGCGGAGCTGTGCAGGGCTGCGGATATGGGCTTTATCGCCATGAAGGCGCTTTCCGGCGGTCTGATCACCAATTCTGCGGCGGCATATGCGTTCCTGGCACAGTATGAGAATGTGCTGCCCATCTGGGGGATACAGCGGGAGAGGGAACTGGATGAGTTCCTCTCTTATGTGGAGAACCCGCCAGTGTTGGATGAAGATCTGTCGGCGGTCATCGCCAGGGACAGAGAGGAGCTGCTGGGGGATTTCTGCAGGGGCTGCGGCTACTGCATGCCCTGCCCGGTGGGGATTGAGATCAATAACTGCGCGCGCATGAGCCTGATGATCCGCAGGGCGCCCTCCGACGCACAGCTTACGCCTCAAATGCAGGGGAAGATGAAGCTGATCGAAAGCTGCCTCCACTGCGGCAAATGTAAGTCAAAATGTCCCTATGGGCTTGACACCCCGGCGCTTCTGGAGAAGAATTATAAGGATTACTGCGAGATACTGGCAGGAAAGGCGCTCTGAGCGGGGAAAATGGAGGGGCATGCGCAGCGGTGCTGACATTTGTATCTGAAGCTCCCCTGGCAGGAAAAGATTCCGCCTGTGCGGAACGGCTTGCCTGCATTGCGATGAATCGTATGCAGGCAAACCATTGGATTACCATGGCACAGGCGGAAAAAATTAACATTATGTTCACAAAATGTTTATGCCTTGACGAAAGCTTTGTGTTGAATATTGCAGATAAATCTGTTAGAATAGAGACTAGGTTTTTTTGACATCTAATATTGCCCGGCGTTATCCGGATGGAATATTGGAAAAGTGGACAAAAGTGGAATAGAAAGGTATGGAGCAGCAGTGAAGGTAATAGATAAGATATTTGGCACACACAGCGAGAGGGAGATCAAGAGGATCCGGCCGCTGGTAGAGAAGATCGAGAGCATGCGCCCTGAAATGATGGAGCTGTCCGACGAGGAGCTTAGGGCGAAGACCGCAGAGTTCAAGAAGCGTCTGGGGGAGGGGGAGACTTTGGATGACCTGCTTCCCGAGGCTTTTGCCGTGGTGAGGGAGGCGGCGCGGAGGGTTCTGAACATGGAGCACTTCCCTGTGCAGCTGATGGGCGGCATTATCCTGCATCAGGGGCGCATTGCGGAGATGAGGACAGGCGAAGGTAAAACGCTGGTGATGACGCTGCCTTCCTATCTGAACGCGCTGGAGGGCAAGGGCGTCCATGTGGTGACGGTCAACGATTACCTGGTAAAGCGTGACGCGGAGTGGATGGGGCAGGTGCATGAATTCCTGGGGCTGACGGTGGGATATATCCTGAACAGCATGACCAGTGAGGAGCGCCAGAAGGCTTACGGCTGCGACATCACCTATGTGACCAACAATGAGCTTGGCTTTGATTATCTGCGCGATAACAGGGTAATCTATAAGGAACAGCTTGTGCTGAGGGATCTGCATTTCTGTATTATCGACGAGGTGGACTCGGTGCTCATCGACGAGGCGCGGACGCCTCTGATCATTTCCGGCCAGAGCGGCAAGTCCACCGCCCTCTATGAGATGTGCGACCTGCTGGCGCGCCGTATGCAGCGTGGCGAGGATGTGGCGGAGCTGTCCAAGATGGATGCCATCATGGGCGTGGTCCAGGAGGAGACAGGGGACTTTATTGTAAATGAGAAGGACAAGGTCATCAATCTGACGGAAGCCGGTGTGAAGAATGTGGAAAACTTTTTCCACATTGATAACTTCGCGGATCCTGAAAACCTGGATATCCAGCACAATATCATCCTGGCTCTGCGGGCACACAACCTGATGTTCCGGGATCAGGATTATGTGGTGAAGGATGACCAGGTGCTGATCGTAGACGAGTTCACCGGGCGTATCATGCCGGGACGCCGCTATTCGGACGGCCTGCATCAGGCGATCGAGGCGAAGGAGCATGTGAAGGTGCAGAGGGAGAGCAAGACCCTTGCCACCATTACCTTCCAGAACTTTTTTAATCTGTTTGAGAAAAAGTGCGGTGCGACGGGTACTGCGTTGACGGAGGAAAAGGAATTCCGGGATATTTACGGTATGGACGTGGTGGAGATTCCCACCAACAGAGATGTTATCCGTGAGGATCTGCAGGATGCCGTATACAAGACCAAGGCGGAGAAATTAAAGGCGATCGTGGAAGCAGTGGAGGCTGCGCACGAGAAGGGCCAGCCGGTGCTGGTGGGCACTATCACCATCGAAGCCAGTGAGGAATTGAGCAAGATGCTCCAGAAGCGGGGCATCCAGCATAAGGTACTGAACGCGAAGTTCCATGAGCTGGAGGCGGAGATCGTGGCGGATGCCGGCATTCACGGGGCTGTCACCATAGCGACCAACATGGCGGGGCGCGGTACGGATATCAAGCTGGACGAGGAGGCCAGGGCTGCGGGCGGGCTCAAGATCATCGGCACGGAGCGCCATGAGTCCAGGCGTATTGACAATCAGCTGCGCGGGCGTTCCGGGCGTCAGGGAGACCCCGGCGAGTCCAAGTTTTATATTTCCCTGCAGGATGAACTGATGAGGCTGTTCGGCTCGGAGCGTCTGATCAGCATGTTCAATGCCATGGGAATTCCCGAGGGGCAGGAGATCGAGCACAAGACCCTGACCAGCGCCATCGAGTCGGCGCAGAAGAAGATTGAGAACAATAATTTCGGCATCCGCAAGAACCTGCTGGAGTATGACCGTGTCATGAGCGAGCAGCGCGAGGTCATCTATGACGAGCGCCGCAGGATCTTAAACGGCGAGAGCATGAGGGATTTCATCTACAAGATGATCACGGATATCACGGAGAATTGTGTGGATATCAGCATCAATGAGGATGAGGATGTGGAAAACTGGGATTTCAAGGAGCTGAATACACTGCTGATCCCCACGGTGCCTCTGGAGCCTGTGACGGCAGAGCGCGTGAAGACTCCAAAGAAGAACAGCTTAAAGCAGCAGCTTAAGGAGGAAGCGGTGAAGCTCTATGAGAGCAAGGAGGCCGAATTTCCCAGCGCCGAAGCGATCCGGGAGCTGGAGCGTGTTATTTTGCTGAAGGTGATCGACAGGAAATGGATGGATCATATTGACGACATGGAGCAGCTCCGTCAGGGTATCGGGCTGCAGGCGTATGGCCAGAGGGATCCGCTTGTAGAATACAAGATGAGCGGTTATAATATGTTTGACGAGATGACCCAGAACATCAAGGAAGAAACGGTCAGGCTCCTGTTCCATGTGAAGGTGGAGCAGAAGGTAGAGCGTGAGCAGGTGGGAAAAGTCACAGGCACCAACAAGGATGATTCTCTCCCTAAGGGTCCCGTGAAACGCGACAATGCCAAGATTTATCCCAATGATCCCTGTCCCTGCGGCAGCGGCAAGAAGTATAAGCAGTGCTGCGGGCGCAAGGCGTAAAATGCAGGATTTTGAAAAGTTGGAATGTGAGTATCCGGCATGCGGTTTTGATTCCTGCGGGCAATGAGCCAAAGCTTGTAAGACTCTGGCGGCTGCTGTAAGGGTCAGCATCATATGGCAAGCTGCGAGCGGCAGCACCACAGCAGGCTGTAAGGTTCAGCGTCCTATGGTAAGCTGTGCGGGTCAGTATCCCACAGCAGGCGGCGGGGGGGTGGTGGCTATCCCGGTGAGCCGGGCGGCTGCGGCGGGGAGTCAGATGCGTCTGGATCTGAGCAGATATAAATTATAATTAAGAAAGTGGGTGACGCAAAGTGGTAGAACTTGATCAGATGAAAACAGAAATTTTGACCTACGAAACTCCATTAGCGGAAGTGAGGGATTCACTTTGACCTGGCTGACAAGTCAAAGAGGATAGAGGAACTGGAGATGGAGATGGAAGCGCCCGGCTTCTGGGATGATCCTGACCGCTCCAACGCAAAGATGAAGGAACTGAAAAATCTGAAGGATGTGGTGGAGGAGTGTAGCGGGCTCTTTACGCAGTATGAGGATATCCTGACCCTGATTGAAATGGGGAACGAGGAAGAAGACGAGTCCATGGCGGCGGAGATTCGCGGCGAGATGGACGAATTCATTGCCAAATTTGAGGAGTTGCGCATCGGGACGCTCCTGTCGGGGGACTATGACAAAAATAATGCCATCTTAAAGCTGAACGCGGGGGCCGGCGGTACGGAGAGCTGCGACTGGTGCAGCATGCTCTACCGCATGTATACCAGATGGGCGGAGCGCAGGGGCTTTGAGGTGGAGGTGCTGGACTTCCTGGACGGTGACGAGGCGGGGATCAAATCGGTGACGTTTCAGGTCAATGGGCTCAATGCCTATGGCTATTTGAAGTCAGAAAAGGGGGTGCATCGTCTGGTGCGCATTTCGCCCTTCAATGCCCAGGGAAAGAGGCAGACTTCCTTTGTTTCGCTGGATGTGATGCCGGATATCGAGGAGGATCTGGATGTGGAGATTGATGAGAAGGATCTGCGCATCGACACCTACCGAAGCAGTGGCGCCGGCGGACAGCACATCAACAAGACTTCTTCCGCAGTCCGCATCACGCACATCCCCACAGGGACTGTGGTGCAGTGCCAGAACGAGAGGAGCCAGTTCCAGAACAAGGACAAGGCAATGCAGATGCTGAAGGCAAAGCTGTACCTTTTGAAGCAGGAGGCAAATGTGGAGAAGCTTTCCGATATCAGGGGCGAGATCAAGGATATTGCCTGGGGCAATCAGATCCGGTCCTACGTGCTGCAGCCCTACAAGATGGTGAAGGATTTGCGGACGGATGTAGAGACGGGCAACGCGGACGCGGTGCTGGACGGGGCGCTGGACCCTTTTATCAACGGATATCTGAAGTGGATCAATACGAAAAAATAACAGGGAGGAGCAGCGGGGGCTGCTCCTTCTTTTGGATCATTGAAATGCAGAGAAGGAAATATTATGATTACACTGCATACAAAAAGCAGTATGACAGCAATGCGGTGAAGTATCATGCAAAAAACAGGAAGCAGCTGGGGGATATTGACGAGGAGGAGTATTTGTCAAGAATGAAAAGGACGGACAAATTGGTACCGGTCATCACAGTGACCGTGTACTATGGTGATAAGCCGTGGGATGGGGCAAGCTCCCTGCACGGGCTGCTGGATATTCCCCAAGGCCTGGAAAAATTTGTTAATCATTATAAAATGCTTTTGATTGAGGCAAGAGAAAATGGGCTGAATCTCCATAATATGGAAAATGAGGACTTATTTAATTTGTTTGAGATCATTCTGGGCGGGGATAGCTCCTTAAAGGAAACAAGGGAAAAGGCGATAAAATACTGTGATGAGCATGATGTCAGCAGAAATCTCATCATGACAGTGGCAGGTGCAACAGGGAACCATATTGACTATGAGGCAATCGGACAGGAAAAGGGAGGCAGGGTCATGTGTACTTTATTCCCGCGGGCAATGAGTCAAAGTCCGAAGGACCTTGACGAATGCTGCGGGATTTTTGATTTGAATCCATTGCAAAAGAGGGCAGGGCAGAAGGCGAATTGAGGGGCGAGGCGAAGGGGATTGTGGAGACAGGGATAGAGTTTGGGGCATCTGAACATGATATTATTAAAAGGCTGCAGAATAAGCTGAATTTATCCCTGCAGACGGCACAGGAGTATTTTCAGATGTTTGGGAAGCAGCCGGTATGGCGAGACTTCACCAATATAGGAGAAAAGGATCTATGATTGTTAAAATTGCAAAAGTCAGGCCTCAGGATTGAGGATGCGGGGCTCTTGACAGTGTAAGGCAGGAAGTTTGGAAAATTCATATTGCAGTTATAAAACAGGGAAATAGCGGAGGGTTCCGAGTTGTTTCTCTGTTTTTTGTGGTATTTGGCAATATCAAGGGAATGTCTCGAACCAGGAGGCAAAAGCCCAAAACGTCAGTGTGAGATACGCACAGGCAGAAATTGGTTATAGCGGGGGTTGCTGCGGGGGATTTTGACTGCTGCAGAGCATTGCATATATTGTCATTGCAAATATTGCGCAAATATTTTGGAAAACTATTGACACAAAAACTAAATAAATTTATAATATGAAAAATGGGAAAATTATGGCAAAATACACAATGAAAGGAGGAGCATAAATTTTAGGTGAAAATAAAAATTGCCATATATTTTGCCAGACTACAAAGGAGAATTTGCGCAATATTATTGTGCGCTTTCTGACAATTGAATCAGATTACGCAGCATTGCAGATTGGATGCAATATGGAGGTCAGCCACAGCTGACCGGGCAGCTGCGGAAATCAAAGCTCAAAAATCAAAAAGGAGGAAAGAGTAGGGAAAGTATGAGGAAGTCAAGAATTCTCAAAAGAAGTATCTTATCCTTGGTTCTCTGCCTGAGCCTGGTCGTATCGCCCCTGGCGGGTACGGGCATGGCGGTTTACGCGGAGCCTTTGGCTGATACGGGAACCGAAGGCGAGGCGTCAGTGGAGCCTGAGGCAACGGAAGAACCCGAGGTAACAGAGGAACCTGCAGTGACGGAGGAGCCTGGGGTAACAGAGGAACCGCAGGTGACGGAAGAACCTGAGGTAACAGAAGAACCTGCAGTGACGGAGGAGCCTGGGGTAACAGAGGAACCGCAGGTGACGGAAGAACCTGAGGTAACAGAAGAACCTGCAGTGACGGAGGAGCCAAAGGCAACGGAAGAACCTGCAGTGACGGAGGAGCCAAAGGCAACGGAAGAACCTGCAGTGACGGAGGAGCCTGGGGTAACAGAGGAACCGCAGGTGACAGAGGAGCCGAAGGTAACGGAAGAACCGCAGGTGACAGAGGAGCCAAAGGCAACGGAAGAACCCGCAGTGACAGAGGAGCCGAAGGTAACGGAAGAACCTGCAGTGACGGAGGAGCCGAAGGTAACAGAAGAACCGAAGGTGACAGAGGAGCCTAAGGTAACAGAAGAACCTAAGGCAACGGAAGAACCTAAGGCAACAGAGGCACCCCAGATGAGCGCGGATAGGAATACCTTTTCAGCGACTGGGGGGAGGCAGCACTATTCGCAGGATTTTAGCGCAGCAACGGAGCCGGCAGATGTAGGTGCGAAGGCTAATTATGCAGGGGCTCATTTGCAGATTAGCAATGATGATCAACATGGTGAGTATTTGTCTTTCACATTTGGCAATACAACAACAGGCGATCCAAATAGTATCTTAGATGGCTATGCTAAAGGTGCCCGTGGCGCGATGCTGAGATTTAATGCAGGCAGTGTGCTGAGTATCTCGGATGCGCAATATATTGTTGAGTTTGATGCTTTGATCAAATCATCCACTGACAACGATAAGGGGGCGGCGCTTGCTGTTGTGAGTGCGAATGTCGCAGATGCTAAAATGAATGCGGATGTGACAGACAATTATATTGTTAAGATTGCGAGCACTGCTGCTGATAGAACTAAATTTACAATTAATGGTACCAATGAAATGAGTCTTTCTGAAACAGAATGGTATCATTATAAAATGTACGTGGATAAGGATAAAAATATGGTGTCCACTACCATTGCTGCCACTGATGGGACGGTTCTTGCCGACAAGGTAATAACGGGGTATGGCGCTGGAACAAGCGGAGAGGTAGCGGGGCTGTATTTGGTATCACAAAAAGGCAGTAATGCAAACATTTTTGTGGATAATGTGTTGGTCCGTGAGCTGACGGAATCTGATGAGTTCGGCGCTGCGGAAAAAGCTACAGTATCCTATGATATGAATGGTCATGGCGAAGCTGTCAGTTCAGAGGAGTGCATTGTTGGCGGAATGGTGACACAGCCTGCGGCACCCAGGGCAGAAGGCTATGTCTTCATAGGCTGGTATCAGGAGGCGTCCTGCGAAAATGTATGGGATTTCGCTTCAGGAACCGTTCCAGCGGACGGTTTGACTCTCTATGCAAAGTGGATCACCGATCCGGCAGAGAGTTATACAGATGCGTTGTATGCCCAGACATTCAGCAATGTAACGGATCTTGCTGCGGCGGGCATAGTACTTCAGCCGAATAACAGGGTTGGAGATCCTATTCTCGCTGATACAGTTCATGGATATTATTTGTCGTACGTTGTTTCAGGGGCGACTGGAGGTCGTACTGGAGAGCTGACATTCCCTGCTTCGGCGGATGTTTCCACACAGAATAACTATACAGTGGAATTTGATGCCGCCATTACGCCTGGAAACAGCGATGCTTCTACTTATACTGTAAAGGATGGAAGCAACGCATATGTTTTAAAGTTTGCCAACGCTGCGGGCGGGAAAACCACATATACGTTGAATGATTCCACGGAAACGGTCGATATTCCTGCCGGTGAGTGGTGTCATTATCTGTTGGAGGTAAATAAGTCCACACAGAAAATTACCTTGACGATCACCGGATCAACTACAGGTATTATTGCTGATAAAAAAACAGTTTCTTATACCGGAGATGGTAACGTGACGGGCCTGAAGATGCAGCAGGGCAGATATGATTCAAGCTTTTTGCTTGATAACATCGTCATCAAGGCGGCTCAGGCGCCCCAGCCTCCCGTTGGAGGCACCGAGTACTATGTCACTGTGGAGAACATAAACGCAGCTGAGACTGTGGTGGACTGTTCTGCGCTGGTGAACAATGATAATGTGAAAAAGTACCGTGTGACCACTGCCAAGGACGGTAAGCTGGTGAATCAGACTTTTGTGGATCCTGCGGCTTCTTTGAAGGTGGATACCACAGGTGCAGATAAGGTAGAGGTAACGCCTGTATTTTATTATAATATAGGAGCGCCAGGTCACAAGGGTCAGGGTGGATATGATATTTCCATGCCTGCGGGAAGCTATGATTTCCGTATCGTCAATACCAGCGGTGAACGCTGTGATGTTTACGCGGATGACCAGATGCTTGTGAACAATATCCTGCAGAATGGTTCTACGCCGAACTATTTTGACGTGAAGGATATTGTCACTTCTGCTGATACGGTCAAAATCAGCACTGAGGACTATTCAAGCAAGGGCAGTGCGGACATGATGAAGATTCAGATTTATATGGTCCCGTCTTCTAAAATCATGGACAGGGTGCAGAAGGTATATGTGCTGGGCGACTCGCTGGTGGCAATGTACTACAATGGCGGCAGCCCGGATAACAAGGATGCCCAGACAGGATGGGGCCAAGTGCTTGCGGATTATCTCACAGAGGATGTTGATGTAATAGATCTTGCCAACAGCGGCGCTACGGCATATGATCTGAAGTCCACTGCATTTACGCAGGTACGCGGCAGTGCGCAGGCTGGTGATATCCTCCTGCTGGAGAGCGGATATAATGACCGGACTACAAGCAAACCGGGATATGCGTATGTGAGCCCAACCGACAACTACATGGCGACTGCCCTGCGGGAGATGGTGTCCGCAGCCCAGGACAAGGGGATGACGGTTGTTCTGGTTTCTCCCAATGCTTCGTTGAATCCTTACAGGGGGACTCCCGGGTGGACGGAGAACATGGAGGCTGTGGTCGATGAACTGAATGCAGCAGGAAAGAATGTTGGGTATATCGACCTTGCGCAGTTGAGTTTTGATTTCCTGAGTTCAACTTACGGCACTGAGGCTGCCGGTGCAGAAGATGTAATGATGGAGGATTATGTTGTATCGGATAAGCTTCATTCCAAGTACAATGCCGCACAGAAGTATGCGTCTCTTGTGGCAGGAGAACTTTATAAGCTGGATGCAACAAAATCTATTGTAGATGCGGATTATGCATATGTATATATTGACAGCAGGGGCAATGTGATCAGCTGCTCCGCAACAGGCAAGCTGGCGGAAGGTTATGCAAAGGTGACGTTCAGCTCCAACAGGCAGGGAAGCACGGATACATATACTGTTGTGCAGACCGGTTCCAAGCTGACAGCGCCTGCAGATCCTGCGGCGTCGGGTTTTGTCTTTGGGGGCTGGTACAAGGATGCCGCATGTACTACAGCATGGAATTTTGATGTGGATACTGTGGCAGGAGATATGACCCTGTATGCGAAGTGGAACGCTCTTGCAGCGGGGACAATTTACACGCAGGATTTCAGCAAGGTTACGGACGCCAAAACGGTTGCGGTTTCACCTAATGCGTCGGATCAGCTGAAAATTTTAAAAGATGACAGCCATGGCAATTATTTCGCTTATGATTTTTCGTCTACGAAAACAAACAGCCGCGGCGCTTATATGGATTTTGATGGTATAGATGTCTCCAAGGTGGAGAAATATATTGTTGAGTTTGACGTGGCAATTACGCCCGGTAATGACCAGGCAACGTTCTTTGCCGTGAAGGGAACAGATTTTCAGTATGCCCCTAATGATAAAAACAAACCTGACATTAACTGGGGTGCAGGGAGCGGATACCTACTGAACCTGACAAACGGCGGTTCAGGTACTGCTTACACCCTGAATACAACCCAGAAGGTAACGATTCCCGGCGGAGAGTGGTGCCATTACAAGCTGTATGTGGATAAAACTACAAAGCTGGTATCTACCACGATTGTGGGAACTTCTACAGGAAGTATTGCAGACAAGGTAATCACCGCCTATGACGGCGAGGGGAACGTAGCGGGTCTGTATATGCTGGCAGGCAGATATAATCCTGTCCTGGCTGTGGATAATATCCTGGTCCGCGAGGTGGATGAAAATGCGGATGAATTTGGTGAAATTACGTCTGAGGAGCTTGCCAGCGCGGAGTTTACCGCACAGCTGAACACATTGATCTCACAGCCTGCAGAGGGTGCGCCCGTTCATAAGCAGATCACTGTCAAGGCACTGGGAGATCTTGGTGGCGACCTTACAGACAAGGTATCTGTGGCATGGTCCGTAGTGGGTCTTGAGAAGGAGGACGGCTATGTCTCTCTGACACAGGCGGCGGGGACCGGTTCGGGAACCGACGGCGATAAAGCAAATGTGGCAGGGTACACAGGCACAACCGCTTATCTGAACGTGAGAAATGGTGTATCTAACTATTTTGGCTATGTTCAGGCGGTGGTGACTTACGGAGAGAATAGCGTCACCATAATGACGCCTTTTGCGATAGTGGGAGCGAGCGGGAGTGATGAGAACCAGCTGGCGCCTGCGACAGGCTATCCTGTCAGTATGAATGACTATGAGGATTCCCTGGTGGGATATGTGGGAACCTCACAGGGGATCAATACAAGGGATCTGATCCTGAACAATTGGTCTATCTATGGTTCTAATGCAAAGAGATCCATGAAGCTGGTGAAGGATGCGGATGGTACCAAGTCCCTGGAGTTTGCTTCCAATGGCGGCGGCGGTACTACAGTGGCCGTGTATCAGTGGACGGATCAGTCGGAACAGTATGTAATTGATTTTACGGCCAAGTTCAGCAGCGATATGAATTTTGGAGTTTATGCCAATACTCCCAATAACAGCGGCAACAACCCTGAATGGAGTGCATCCTGCAGCGGAGGAGCCCTGAATTTCGGCGAAAAAAGTATCAGCGGGCTGAATGCGGACGAATGGTATCGTTTTGTGGTATCGGCGGATCCCAGCATTCAGAAGGCTTCTATTGCGGTCTACAAGGGAAGTACCAAGGTCGGCGAGATCGAAGATGTAGACATGGCAAATAACGACAGTGTTCAGAAGTACTTTTGCTTTATGGGCACCTGGCCGATGTATCTGAGCAGCTTTAAGGCGTATAAGCCTGTCCTGGCGACGCTGACGGCAGCTTCCGATGCGGATACCGTGAAGGTTCCCGAGGCGGGACAGCCTGCGGCAACGGTGGATTTGTCCGCGACTTTGACCAGCACGGAAGGCATTAAGATGACAGGCGCCGTGCAGTGGACGCTGGCGGAGGAATATGCTAATGTGGAGATCGAATCCACAGGCGCGCAGACGGCAACTCTTAAAATAGGAGAGGGAGCATCAGGTACTGTGACAGTCATTGCCTCCAAGGACGGCAAGCGGGCGGAGACGGAGATCATGCTTACCACCTCCTCCAATGTAGTGGCGTTTACAAAGTCTACCTCCTCCATCACCATTCCTTTTGCAGGTGAGCAGGCGGTGACAGTATCTTACACTGCGGAAACCCGTGACAAGGACGGGAAGCCTATCGAGGGCGGAGCAATCACGTATGCGCTGCTTGCAAAGGATGGCGTGACTCCTACTACGGTAAAGGGCGTAACCTTTGAGAATGGCGTGCTTACTGTGGAACCGGGTGCGGATCCGGCAGTGGTGTATGTGAAAGCTTCTAATGAAATAGGGCTTTCCACAAAGGTAAAGGTAAATATTCACGGTTTATCCTTTGCATTCGGTTCACAGGATGCAGCGGAGGGATATACACATGTGACGGATACTCTGTATACAGACAAACTGGGTTATGGCTTTGGCGATACCAGCGGTCTGACTGTAAATGCAGACAATGTGACCGGCCAGAAGGATTTCCGCTTTAAGGCAAAGGTTCCCAACGGCAACTATGTTGTCAAGGTGGATACCACTGCGGCGGCTCTGACTTCTGAGGTCGTGGAGTCTGTGAGTGCGGTGACAGGAATTCAGAAGACAGGCAGTTCCTTCAGTGTCGCGGTGTGCGACGGCGTGTTGGATCTGACCTTCCCTGCAGCGTCCAGCGTAAAGAGCATTGTGATCTCCCAGGCGCCGGCGAAGCAGGCACTTGCAAAGCCCTATATCTATGCGATTGGTGATTCCACCACGAAGAACACGGCTGATGGGGCGAAGTCATGGGGTAACTGCGCGGATGAGAAACTGGTGCAGATTCCCGAGGTATTTGGCGGCTTTGTCAACCACGGAAAGGCAGGAGATGATTCTGTCGTATATTATAGGAACGGAAGGCTGGAAGCAGTGCTTCTCGCAATCTGCCCCGGCGACTATGTGACAGTCAATATGGGTATCAACTCCAAGGAGACAGGCGAAGCGGCTGCTTATGAAACCCTGATGAGGGACTATTATATCCAGGGTATCCTGCAGCGCGGCGGTATTCCGGTCATCCTGACAGCGACCCCGGACGGTCCTGTGGGCGACAGGCTCAGCATGAATTATGACCAGACCACGGGCAAGTTCACGAATAACCGCGGCGATGGCGCAAGAAACAATGTATTGAGGAAGATTGCATCTGAGCTGGATGTAAAGCTGATCGAGCTTGGTCAGTGGGGTGAGGATTGGATGAATACCCTGGCGGCGGAGGATGTGCAGAATTACAATGCAGCATACCTTACCAATTATAAGACGGTTCTGGAGATGGTACAGAGCTGGTATGTGGATCACAACCATTACAAGGAGTATCTCGGCAAACAGATCGCCTGGTATCTGTACAGCGAGCTTGCCGAAATGGCTGGCGGGACCGCTCCGGAGCGTCCGGGACTGCCTAAGCCTCAGGGCGGCCAGATCATTGAGGATTTTGAAGTAACCACAGACTGGGAGCTGACCGGCGATATGGCAGGCAGGTTCACAGTGAAAGAGGACGGAAAAGGCGGTCATTTCCTGGCAGGTGACGGCGCGGAAATCAGCGGCGGAAACCATTATGCAAAGAAAGTGTTTGCAGATCTGCCGGATATGGCAACAGCGGAGATCAGTGTTGACTGGATCGCAAACAGCGCCGAACTGAAGACGCAGGATAAACAGGCCTATTACGCACTGCAGCTCTGGTCCGGAGAGATGGAGCTTGTATCGCTTTATGTCTCGGATTTAAGGGACAATGCACCTGCAAAGCTGTATTATTCGGCTACGGGCATCGGTGACAAGAAAGACACAGGCATGACGCTGAAACAGGGGGAGACCCTGAACGTTAAGTTTGCGTTGAATTTCCAGACACATACGCTGGATATCTATCTGAACGGAACAAAGGCAGCGGAAGGCATCAGCTTTAACGAGCTGGCGTCCAAGGTGGATACCTTTGCCATTGGGGCTCTGGATGATACGGTCGCTAAAAAGAAGTATCCCAATTTTGCAGTAGATAATTTCGTGCTTGCTTATAAGGAAGGCACGGCACAGGATCTCAGCAAGCTGGTGAAGTCCTTACAGCCTATGGAACAGAGGGAGCATGGCCTGGTCAGCAGTATGTCAGAGTTTGTACACCCTGCGAAGGCGACAGTAGTCCTGGGCGACGACACGGAACTGGAAGTGGAGATCGATGGGACGACATGGACAGTTGACAGGACAGTCAACTTCGCGGAAGTGGGTACCTATACCTGGACGGCGGATCTGATCATGCCGGAGGGCTACAGCAATCCCAACAAGGTGAAGGCGACTTATGTGATGAAGTACCTGGCGTCTTACCGGAATACGGATATGAATGCACTTGGTTCCCTTCCTGTAGTGACGCTGAACAAAGCACAGTACGAGGCAGGCTACAGCCATCCCGACAAGATCGCGGCGAAGCTGGTAAGCGGCGACTGGTGCAGTCTTGAGATCGACCAGAGCACCTGGACCTGTGAACCTGCATTTGACAGGGATGTGAGAGCAGTCTACATCTGGACGGCGGAGATTAAGGATGACGGAGTCCATGGCAATCCGAAGAACTTCAAGGCTACCTATACTATGCATTATGAAGCGAACTGGGTAAAGAGCCATGATATTGAAGAAGACTTCCTCTTTGGCTATCCCGGCTGGGATGTGTGGGGGAAGGATATTGACAGTACCTCGGGCACCGGCGGTTTTGGTTTTGAGATCAGGGGGACAGGAGACGACTCCCACCTGTATGCTACCCAGGGTGAAAGCAAGAACAGAGGCTCCAGGATGAATCTGTCCACCGACATCGTAAAGGGCGCGGTTATGGAATTTGACTTTAAGCCCTCAGTGGTAAATGGCGGACATGTGGATCTTCTCTTTGTGGCACCTGCCTATAAGCAGAATTATCTGTCGCTCCTTGTGGGCACAGACGGCAAGGTCAGCTACCATACCACGGAGGATCTGGCTGGAAGCGGCGGGCATCCTACCAACAACACCTTTGACGGCATGATCTCCTCCGGCAGCCCTGTGGCCACCGGCGTGGGCGCCATTGACAAGTGGATGCATGTGAAGGTGGAGTTTGATTATCTTGCACATACGGCATCTCTGACGGTGACATCAAAGGAGAATCCTGCGGAGACCTATACAGTGTCAGATATCCCCATTGATGACAGGGCAAACGGACTGTCCATCATGGTACTGCGCAAGCTTGCGGCCTGCAAGAGGGCAGAGGTGGCGTTTGACAATGTGATCGTGGATTATACGAAATTTGACAGCGGCGACATTACCAAGCTGGCACAGCCTAAGGATGTGATCGTGGCTGAGAGTGAATTTGAGAAGTTTGTACTGCCTACGGAAGTGACGGCGACTCTCGGAGACAACAGCAAGGTGATGGTTCCTGTGAAAGAGTGGAGTTCCGAGCCGGAATTTAAGAGAGGCGTTCCTGGGACATATGTCTGGAAGGCGGAGATTGACAATGAGAAGCTGGGCCTGACGAATTACTTTGGGCTTTCCGTTTCCTTTACCATGACCTATTCCATGCTTCCTTTCCCTACGAACCTGTTCAATCCCAACACGCTGGAGCTGACCTTTGGGCAGGCGCTGCCGGAGCAGTTCCCCACTCAGGTGGAAGCGAGGATGAGTGATGGTTCTACGCGGAAGGTGAGTGTAAGCGAGTGGACACCGATCCGTGAGTTTAATGCGGATCAGGAAGGCATTTATGTCTACGGCGCAACGGTCCAGCCTGTAGCAGGCGACTATGATGTGGTAAGAGATAAGCTTTCTCCCAGTGAGAACGATACCACCGCATTGCAGGATTACGAGGAGTATAAGAAATACGATGTGTTCTACCGCATCAGCTATTTTAAGGATGATGTGGACAATTATAACGGCTATGAACGTACAATGGAAAATCTGGACCGCGGCGTATATGCGGTTGCGGTGAATGGCGGAGTCTTCGTTTCCTGGAGACTGCTGGCCACAGAGTACGGCACAGACAAAAACGTTTCCTTTGACGTATACAGAAATGGTGCGAAAGTGAATGATGCACCTATTACAGACAAAACAAACCTTGTGGATGCGGAGGGTAAGGCAGGCGATACCTATACCGTAGTCAAGACCCAGGGCGGACAGACTTACGAGGGCGCAGAGGCGAAGGCAAGTTCAGAAAACTACCTGAGCATTCCTGTGCAGAAGCCGGAACCGCAGGCTGACAAAAACGGAAACCTTTCCGCTTATACGCTCAACGATATGGGTGTTGCGGATGTGGACGGAGACGGCGAGTACGAGTTCATCGTGAAGTGGTATCCGGACAATGGGTTTGACTCCGGTAATGCTGTGGCTCCATCCTCTCCTACGATCTTTGACCTGTATGAGCTGGACGGGACGCCTCTCTGGAGACTGAACCTTGGACTGGAGATGCCTTCCGGCGCACACTTTAACCAGTTCATGCTCTATGACCTGGATGAGGACGGCAAGGCGGAGCTCTTTATCAAGACCTCAGACGGCAGTGTCAGCTACAGACCTAATGCGCAGGGTAAGTTTGACATGAATGATGCAGGCACTGTAATTGCCTATATAGGCGATAAGAGTGTGGAACCCGGGTCCAATGTAGATCCCAACGGTCATGTGAACGCTAATTCCAATGAATATGTGACTGTATTTAACGGAAAGACCGGAGAAGTGATCGACTCCATAGAATTTGTAAACAGGACCCATGACTATATGGATTGGAGCCCGAAGAGCGATGGAGGCAACCGTTCCGCAAGATACAATATTGCCATCGCATATCTGCCCGAGAATCAGAACGATGCAGGCTGCACGGAGACAATCCCGGCGGTATTGTTCAACCGCGGATACTATGCGAAGACCACTGTTGCAGCATATACTCTCAGGGGGGGCAAGTTAAATCTGGAGTGGAACTTTGTAGCTGAAAATGACGATGTTAACGCCGGCAAGGGCAACCATAATATGTCCACCGGTGACATTGACAAGGATGGATTTGATGAACTTATCATCGGTGCGCTGGCCATCGACCATAACGGCAAAGTGCTCTGGGTGAAGGACGGACAGGAAGGACGGGACTTCGCGGGCCACGCGGATACGATCCATCTGGCGGCAATGAACCCTGACAGCAATGACCTCTATGTGTTTACGCCAAATGAGGAAAAAGATCATTCAACCATGAATGCGGCTGTTGTAAATGCACGCACGGGCGCCCGTGTCAGCGGTGTATTCTTCTCACTGAAGGACGTGGGACGCGCGATCGCGGCAAACATTACGCCAAAGCCCGGCTATGAGTATTGGTCGGCAGCCACGGGAAGCGGAGTTTATGCCTTTGACGGCAGTGAGATTTCTCCTACGATACCTGTTCCCATGAACTGGAGAATGTATTGGGACGGCGACCTGCTCAGCGAGCTTGCTGACGGCGTAGGCAATGATGATGACTGGATGATCACAAAGTACAATTGGGAGAACAATACGGTGGATACGCTTGCCGTACTGGAAGGAACCAAGACAAACAACTGGAGTAAGAAAACTCCCGGACTGACAGCAGATCTGTTCGGTGACTGGCGTGAAGAAGTTGCGGTGCGGAATGAAGATGATACGGAAATCCGCATTTACATGACCACCGAAGAAACAGATTACATGATCTATACACTGATGCATGACCCTGTGTACCGCAACGCAGTTGCGAACCAGAATACGTCATATAATCAGCCTCCACATGTAGGCTTCTATCTGGGTGAAGACAACAGGGATACCGTGCTGGCCATGGGGCTTCCCACTGCAGAAATCAAGTATGGTACGCCAACAGAAGAAATAGTTACCTGGGCGGATACTCAGGACGAAATTCCGGAACCGACTGAGGAAGTGAAGCAGCAGACAGGCTGCAGCACGGCGGAGGAACTGAAGGTTTTCCTGAAGGATAAGGTAGTTGCCGAGACTCTAAATGCTGCAGGTGTAAAAATTCCGGATCAGAACACTCTTGTTCAGGAAGTGGAAATCAGAATCAGCCGCGACGGAGGAAAAACCTTTGAAAAGGCAACAGCTGACAACTTCCCGCGAGAAGGTGTGAAAGTAGTTCTGCCCTATCCGGAGGGAACAAACAAGACGGATTACGAGTTTACCGTCAGCCATCTGATCACCATAAGCTGTAATGGCCTGAAGGCAGGTGAGGTAGTGAACGAAGTCGTCACCAAGACCGATAAGGGACTGGAGATGATCATAAAGAGCGCTTCCCCGTTTGCAGTAGGCTGGTATAAGGTGGGAACGGAGCCATCTCCGGACCCGACCGAACAGCCGTCGCAGCCGACAGAGCAGCCAACGACGCCGCCAACGGCACAGCCTACAGAGCCGCCGACTGAACAGCCGACGACACCGCCGACAGCGCAGCCGACTGAACAGCCGACGCCGACCGAACAGCCATCACCGGAGGACCCGAACGACCAGGAAGATTGGGAGGATCAGGAGGATACGGATGACCAGGAGAACCTGGACGACCAGAGCAAACCGGAGGATCAGGTTAAACCGGATGACCAGGGCAAACCGGAGGATCAGGTTAAACCGGATGACCAGAACAAACCTGACGATCAGGGCAGCGGGGATGACTCAGTTGTGAATACGTCTGACGATAAGGTCAGCATTCCTGCAAAGACCGGAGATCATATGGGAAGCCTTCTGTGGCTGTGCATTGTGTTTATTGTCATAGCTGCGGCGGGAATTGCGACAATCCTGTTCGTAAGGTGTCGCAAGAAGAAATAAGGCGTTACTTATGACAAGTAGAATGCTGCAGAAAAGAGAACGCATATGAAGCTGAAAAAACATGAAATTGCATTGGTCATTCTTTTGGCGATGCTCATCGTAGCTGCTGGCATTATGATATTTGTGACGCTTCGGGAGTATGCGGAGGGAGACAGAACCTATTATGGATTTCAGGAGTATGTCTTCCTTCCGGAGGAGACGCCTGCGGTAAGACCGGATTCCGGCGAGACCGCAGGCATACCGGAAACGCCCGTACCGGAAGAAAAAAACATGGGGGAGGAGCCTGTTGACAGGACTCCTCCCACTGTTGATTTTGTCGGCCTGCAGGCGGTCAACCCGGATATCCTCGGCTGGATCTACAGCGCCGGGACTCCGATCAATTATCCTGTCGTGCAGGGTGATACCAATGAGGAATATCTGTATCGAATGGTGGACGGAAGCAGCAATAAATGCGGCAGTATTTTTCTGGACTGTGGGAATGACAGGGGGTTACAGGATGCAAACAGTATTATCCAGGGCCATAACATGAGTAATGGCTCCATGTTTGCAGAGCTGAAGAAATATGCGAAACAGGAATATTATGACGAGCATACGGGGATCTGGCTGGTGACGCCGGAACAGACCTACAGCATTGAGATATTTGCGGCCTTTGTCACGGCTGTGGACAGTGAGGTATGGAAACAGACCTTTTCTTCGGAGGATGAATTTACTGCCTGGAAGTCGGAGATGGCGCGGAAGTCTTTCTTTACGAGCAGTGTATTTCCCCAGGCGGGTGAGAAAGTGGTCACTCTTTCCACCTGCAGTTACGAATTTGAAAACGCACATTTTGTGGTGATAGGTGTTTTAAGATAATAAAAACCTTTCCGGAGAGCCTGCAGGTTCCAGCTCTTTGGAAAGGTTTTTTCTGTCATTTCCCAAGCCACATTTAAGACCCTGCTGAGTTGTTGTTATCGGATGCCGGGTTCATCAGATCAAGAAAGAAGCAGGCATAGGTCATTTGCATATAGGGTTTCAGCCAGAGGAAGCCTATGCCAAAACTCAGGATGCACAGGAGCGTCAGAGGAAGAAAGCTTATTTCCAGAATAAAGAGCCTGCGGCGCTGCCCGCGCATGATGCGCCAGGAAAGGACGAGAGTATCCCTTGCGGAATATTGCGGAAAGTCGAGCATCAGGTAAAAGGAGAGGGCGATGCCCAGAGATACTGTGACATAAATGCTTAGTCCTATGACAAAGGCAATCCCAGCATATAACAGCCATTTCAGATCCCTGGTCCTGAGCAGGTTCTGCGCCAGATACTGAAAAGGCCAGAGGCAGACCAGCCGGCACAGCACTATCGCCACGGCTATGGTGAGGGACTTCCGCGAGTCGTTCTGAAAGCCGTAAAACAGGTCCCTGACAGACAGGGGGCGGCAGCACGCGATATTCAGGAAATACAGTGCGATCCCCACCTCCATGACGGCACAGATAACATTGGCAAGGGCAAGCAGGGTATTAAAGATGATCAAAATGACTGTCTGTGCAGTGCCGGAACCTGAGAGCCTTCCAACAGTGTCCAGAGTAGCAGTGCCAACGCTGTCGATGAGCAGGGTGACAATGTTGGAGATAAGGGAACTCAGCACCAGGATCAGCACAGCGCCGGTATATTTGCCGTCAAGTTTATCTTTGGCGGCATTTTTTAACTCATAGTTTTGTTTATATCGCGTCATGATCATTCTCCTCAGCTGCTTTCCCGTGTTGGCAGGCTGTTCTCTTGCTTATATGCCCATGGTCCGGGGCGGCGGGCGATGGAACAGTATGGCAGTAGCCTGCAGCTGGCTGTATGGAAGCTGTACAGCCAGCCGTAATCGGTCCGCTTAAACAGCATAGTCGGCGTTCATGCCGGCATATTTTGCCTGGTCGGCAATTTTCAGCCCTTTTTGATAAGGATTATCTTCGTTGAAATACTTTATCTGAGTTTGGGTGGTGCCGCCGGATACGTAAGTACGCCCGCATTCCGGACAGACCGCTGTGTGGATGGAAACAGAGGCAGATACCACCTGGCCGTTGTCCGTAGCTGCCTTTTTGTAAGCGTTTGACACATGCTCCTGCTCGTGGGCGCGCACAGCGGAGGCGGCGCTTTCGGGGGAGACATGCTGGGCGGTCTTAAAGGAAACCATTTCGTCAGAGCCGTCCTGATATTTGCGGTTTTTACAGGTCTGGCATTCATCGGAAGGATCTTTGATGCCGGTTTTCTCATTGAGTTCCTTCTGCTCCGCTTTTTCTCTTTCCATGCCGGAAACGAAGCGGCCGTCAATGATTTTGCCCCCGTTGTCTTCCTGTCCTGCGGGAATAACGCCGCGCCCTATTCCGCAGGCGGCATAGCCGTACATGCCTGCCCCAGGATAAAAGCTGTCATAACTGCCTGAATTTCCGATAGATAAATTCATGATAACACCCCTTTTCAAAATTGCTTATATATTAATGGTATTGCTGACATTATGAATATTAGATTGCTGATTTTTATGTGCAGGGTTCTTTTTTAACGTCCATTCCCTGCCTGATATTTATTCGCTGATCGTATAACCATAGAATTCTTCCATAAATTCCTCAAAATCCATTCCGTACATCTGCTGGGTCAGTGTGTCAAACTGGCTTCGGAACGCCTCGTTTTTCAGGAGGGCGGGAAGCATGGCAAAGGAGTAAATGGTCATCATCAGACCAACCGCAATGCCGAGACAGGAGGTCGTGATTCCCATTACACAGGCGGAATTCAGCTTTTTGCCCTTGCGGTACACCAGAACGGCGAACAGGATGCCCAGTGCGCCCAGAGGCAGGGGGAGAATTCCGGTACAGCAGGTGGTTATGGATAAAATACCGCATGTCACGGAAGCCATGGTAAAACCCTGGCCATGGGGGTTGTGGGTGGGCTGGTTGTAATAGCTGCTGTTGGCAGAACTGCTGTTCCACCTGTCCCACTGATTGTTGTTCTGATTGCCGCCTTGATCGTAGCCCATGCAGGTAACTCCTTTTTACGGAAAACAAAGCATTTTTGTGAAGCAATATCCCATCTCTTATACTGTACCATTTTCTTCCCTTTCTGTCAAAGGGAGCTTTCATAGCTTTTCTTTTTTACACACCTTTTCTGCCAATGTCCGGCGGCCTGGCCTAAAGCTTTCCTTCTTCCGTGTCCTTGCTGATTATTTAGTTTTTGCCGGGGGCGGTTAGGCAAATTGATTTGTTAAGACTTGTCCAAAAGCTCCGCCAAAATCTTCTCCATATCATAATCCGGGCAATGCCTCGCCACCACATCGTAAATGCGTCTTACTTCCCCTATATCTTCATCTAAATCTTCCGCTGTTTCTTCCGGTGTCTTGCCCTTTTTAATTTTTCGGCTTATCAGGCTGGCAAGCTTGGCTGTCTCGCCTTTCAACTCTCCTTCCGCTATTCCTTCCTCCCTTTCTTCCAGCCTGATGCGCTGTTCCCATGCCTCCAGCTTCATGTATTCACGCCTCCATTCTGTGTGCTCCCTGGCCTCTGCCACCGCGTCCTCCAGCTCCCTGGTGTAGGCATCCCGAGGCACCATACTCTCAAAATACTCCAGAAGCCTCCTCAGATCCTCCCCCACATCGTCCCTTGTACCTTTTGTGTTCAGGAAGACCTTCTCCGTCCCGTCCTTTAACCGGATCGCCGGATCCTCCCTGCACAGGTTTTCAAAATGGTAAATGTGCCTGCCGCCGCCGAACGGATCAAAGGTACAGATAAAAATGATATAACTCTTTTTCAGCTTCCTATAGCTTGTACCTTTTTCAATCATGTTGATATCAATTACCGACTGGTAATATCTGCTGCGCTCCGAAAGGTCCCCCGTATTTTTTGCCTGCATCTCCACATTATAGACCGTGTTGTCCGCATCCTCCAGATAGACATCCAGGCGGATACCCCTGGCGGTGTAATCCGGGTTTAATGTATTCTGGTCGTCCAGGAATGTCACCTCCCTGATCCTGATTCCCAGGATCAGCTCCAGCAGCCTCCGGCACCTGCCCGGATGGCGCATCACCTTCCCGAACATAAAGTCGTCAGTAATGGTCAGTTCCTCGTACTTCTTTCTTTTTCTCTCCATAAACAGAAGCCTCCTTATCGTACTTTGTACCGCAGGAGCTCCCTTTCCCTGAAACTCCTGCCTTGTTCCGTGTGATAAAAGCATGGATTTTCAAAGAATCTTATGATGAGATTAAGACATGCCGGACAGGTTCCGCAAAAAGCATGCTGCCTGGCGAACAGAAAAATATGCTTTGAAAGTATTTTAGCATCTTTGGGTATACTTTGCAACCACTGATTTTATAAAGTGGATAAGTAATCAGCTTGTAAGTTTAAAATGGTCCATATTTCCATAGCCATTGACACTTTTTTTGTGATGGGATATAGTAGAAGGAAACAGGCAGACTGTCTGGAACTGGACGGAGCCATCTAAAGGCAGCTGGAAGAAGGAGAATACATATGAGCGCGTATTTGTTTGTACATTTTAAGGAAAAGAGGACGCCCGACGGGGAACAGGTTTACTTTGGCGTCAGCAGGGACGGTTTTCACTGGGAGAGCGTAAACGGCGGAAATCCGGTTCTCTGGAGTTATGAGGGGGACAGAGGTGTCCGCGATTTTACCATTACCCGCACCAGGGAGGGGAAGTTTGTGATCCTTGCCACGGATTTGAGCCTTGCCTACGGCATGCCCTACAAATATGAAAATTCATGGGCAAAGGTAGGCCGGGAGGGCAGCAAGTGCCTTGTGATGTGGCAGTCGGAGGACCTGATCCACTGGGGCAGGCAGAAGATGCTGAAGCTGGGGGATGAGAAGTTCGGCTGTCTGTGGGCACCTGACATCATCTATGACAAAGAGGGGGGAGACTATGTGGTTCATTGGTCTTCCTCCCATGCCTGCAATGATTTCGGTCCCAAGGGGATCTTTTATACCCGCACGAAGGACTTTGAGACTTTTACCGAGCCTGCGGAGCTTTATCGGAAAGAGGACGGGGGAGCGGTCATTGATTCCGCCATGTATGAGGAAGACGGCATATATTATTGCTTTTTGAAAAGCGAGGGAGAGCCTTCCCATGTGATCCTGGTGAAGTCGGAGCATGTGACCGGCCCCTTTGAACGGGTGGAGGAATTTGACCGGTGCATGGAGGTGCTGGAAAAGGGCAAATATGAGGCGCCGACCGCCTTTGTCACCGCCGACGGGCGCTGGTGCCTGATGCTGGATTTTTATGGATGCAAGGCGGCAGGACAGGGCTACGTGCCCTTTCTGGCGGAGAGCTTAAAGAGCGGCAGATTCGTGCGTTCTGACGATTCCTTCTCCTTTCCCTACGGCTTTAAGCACGGTACCGTGCTTGCCATCACGGACGAGGAGTACGAGAGGCTGAAGGGGTTTGTGAAGTCCCCTGACGAAATGTGACGGGTTTCCACGGATGGGAATTTAAAAACAGCCTCGGAACGGATACGCCCCGGAAGGAATTTCCAGCTGTGACCTATGCAGAAGGAAATTCCTTCCAGCCAAGGGGGCGTAGAAGTGCAGAGGCGGAACAAGTTCCCGCCTGCGGGAACTTAAATTTGGGAGATTATGGAGATGTTAGAGAAAAAGAAAGTGATTGGAAAGCAGCGGAACAGCAAAATGTGCTTTGTGTGCGGAATGGATAATCCCGTCGGGCTGAAGGCGCAGTTTTACAATATGGAGGACGGAAGTGTGATGACGCCTTTCCGGTACACGGAAAATGCCCAGAGCTTCCCACAGCGGGTACATGGCGGGCTGGTGGCGACCATGCTGGATGAGCTGGGCCTGCGTGCCCTGTGGGCAAAATATTCCGAGGAAATGCTGGGTGTGACCATGTCCATGGAAGTAAAGCTGAGAAAGCCTGTTCCCTACAATGAAGATCTGATCGGCAGAGGGATCGTGCAGAGAGATTCCTCTCAGTTTGCCTCCATGAAGGCGGAGATTTTTGACGGGCAGGGAAATCTGCTGGCGGAGGCGGTTTTAAAGTATATTAAAATGGACGTGGAGCAGATTGCCCAGGGCGTCAGCTTCCATGAGGAGATGTGCTACCTGATCGAGGATGATGTAACGGAGCTTCCTGCAAAATAGGGAGGGGTTGCCTGGTAGATGGTAGCTTTGTTCAGGGCTTACAGATTTGGCAGGGACTGTATCCATGAGATATCACTTCATCCCTGGTGCCAGTGTATTCCTGTTTATTTTTATCCTTCATCTGCTTGACGCTTCTGCAAGTGGGATAGTGGAATTTCATGGTATTGGTATTTAGGATGTAGTCAGTTCCCTGGGGTTCCTCCTCCTGGGGGGCATGGGGTGTTTCTGCGGGCGCTGTGGCGGGCAAAATAGGGGCGGGCGAATCAGTGGGCAGCGGGGTAGGGGCGGCGGACAAAGCCGTGGGCAGTGGGGTAGGGGCGGTGTCAGGCAAAGCCGTGGGCAGTGCAGTGGCAGCAGCGTCAGGCAGCGGAGTAGATTCCAAAACAGGCTGTGATATCGTTCCGACAGTGGATCCGGGAGTTGAAGCGGGCAATGTCACAGCAGTGGAAACTGATTCGCTGGTCCCTGTATCTGGCGCCAGGCTGCTTTCGCCTGTGGAATAATTGATAGTGATCCCAGGCTGTACATTATAGACATAAACGCAGAACTGAATTTTTCTGTCCATGTCTTCCGGCTTATCCGCTTTTTCTTCTCTCCGGGATTCCCCTTCCATTAAGACACCGGAAGCCAGCAGGTTATCGCCCTCGAAAATCGGGGTTACACGGTACAACACATGATCCTCTGTCTCTCTGACATAATTGGCAACCATATTTTCAAAGGGCTGCATGCCCTGTACATTCAGATGTCTTGTCCCGGTGAACAGATTCTTCTCATCATTTCCTCCGCACAGCTGGTATCCGATTAAATGGCAGCGGTTGTACAGGTAATTTCCGTCTATGATATCATTATATTTTACTGTGTGCCAGCCGGACGGCTTTATATATCCAATGGAATCGCGTTCTTTTGTGGGCATGATGTCAACGCCTATGGAAGCACAGGCGGTTCCGCATCTCCCCAGCTCATCCAGTTCGCTGTAAACTGCGAATGACTGTGAGGTGAAATCCTCCTCTGAGAAAAAGGGGACATTATCATTGACAGTTATGTAGGGCTGTCCGGAATAGGGAGCAATATCTTCTATAGAAAAAGATATTGGGGAAAAAGATACCGCAGAAGAAGGCAACGAAGAAGACGGAGCATGGGCTATGACGGAATCTCCGGGCGCAGGTGCCGGGGACCGCTGCGGCTCAAGCGTTGGTGCCGGGGACCGCTGCGGCTCAAGCGTTGGTGCCGGGGACTGCTGCGGCTCAAGTGCAGGTTCCGAAGACCACTGCGGCTCAAGTGCAGGTTCCGAAGACTGCTGCGGCTCAAGCGACGCTTCCGGGGCAGGTGTCGCTGAGGCCAGGGTGGAAGGGGCTGCAGGCGCCGGCGTTTCCGGCAGGGATGCCGCCGCACCGGGGGCGAGGGCAGGGGAAGCGGCGGCTTCTGGGCCGGATGCCTCCGAGCATGCGGAGGACAGTAAACTGAGCAATATGAAAGTAATGCAGAGCTGCTTTTTTATATTTTTCATGGTATGTTTTTGCTCCTTTTCCCACAAATGTACTACAAAAATAAAAAAAATTTTACTTTTTTAAGCCTTGTCAATATAATTCCGGTGGTCTTCCGCAAGGAACGTATAAAAACGTAACAGTTCAGACAGCAATGTCAGTTAGTTTAGCTAAAAGGTTAGATTCCTTCAAGGGGTCTAACCT
>CAOKQK010000034.1 GCA_948470905.1 uncultured Lachnospiraceae bacterium
CGTCGCCTTGCGCTGACGCAAGCATCAAGCACTGATTACTTCAAGATTAACGCAACGATGTACTAGTTTTGCAGTGGGAGTATGGAATGAAATAATGATATCCTGAATTTCCGGAACAGGGAAGGTCAGGGGAGAATGGAGTTTGAGATGAAGGGGAAATTCAAAATCCGAAAGTTTGTGGGACAGGTGGGAAGATGTTTTGCGGCAGCTGCAGTTATGCTGGTGTGGCTGGGCAGCCATAAGGCAGTGGTAAACGCCGCGGCGGATGTTTCCGGAGCAGATGCTTCTAACAGCAGCAATTTTACGATTGAGGCGGAGCTTTTGCCGGGCGGCGACGGGATGATTTACGATGTCAGGGTGACGGTACAGAATGGCGGGGCTGACTGGGAGGGGACCGTGCGGATCAGCGTGGAAGACCGGTATATATCGGGGGGATGTGCCTATGATACGGAGCTTTCCCTGCCCGCAGGCAGCAGGAAGCAGTTTACGATGAAGATCCAAGTGGTCAGTCTTGATAACAGAAGCGACACGACGCATATTAAGCTGCTGGATAAAAAGGGAAATCAGGTCGCGGACAGGACGTATACAAATTTCCTGAGCGGCGGGGGGGATGCGCTGTCCATGGGCATCCTGAGCGATGATTACGCTGCGCTCACTTATCTGGATATGGGCGGAAGTGAGCTGTATTATTATAATGATTTGTATCCGGTGAAGCTTGTGGAGCTGAATCTGGACAATCTGTCAGATCAGCTGGATTCTCTTGTGTTTCTGGTGATCGATCGTTACAGCACGGAAGTCCTGACGGAGGAACAGCGTCAGGCTGTCCGGGAGTGGAATGAAGACGGCGGGGTTTTGATCCTGGGGACAGGCGCCTATGCCGAGGATACCCTGGGGGGATTTGATGAGGATTATATTGGTGTAAACAGCATTGCGGTGTATCCGCCGGGGGAGAACAGACCTTCCATGGGCAATGGCGAGGCTGCAGCTGCACAGAAGTATGGTCTGGAAATTTTTGTGGAGACGCAACGGCTGACGATAGCGGCTTTGAGGGCAGTGCTGCCGGACAGCCAGACAACATATAACAGCGGAGGTTTTGTGCGTCAGCTGGGGGATGGTGTCGTGAGTGTGCTGCCTTATTCGCTGTCAGAGCTGGGAAGCCTTGGCGCGGATGCCTTTCACGGCAATGACCGGAACTATTATATTTCGCTCATGCTGGATGAGATAAGCGCTTATTCGCAGATCCGCTACAGCGGAAATATCGATTATTATGATCTTGAGTATCAGAGAAACCGTCTGTTCGGCATTCTGAGCAACAGCGGAAATGTCCTGAATTTCGGCGTGTTGAGGGTAATCGTGATCCTTTATGTGATCTTTGTAGGTCCGGTACTGTATCTGATATTGAAGCTTCTGAAAAAGCGGGAGCTCTACTGGGCGGCGGTGCCTGTGGCGGCTGTCCTTGGGATTGTGGTTGTGTATGTGGCGGGCAGGGGTTTTGAGGTAAAGGGAACAAAGGTGTATTCCGTGACCGTGGAGGGGGTTGCAGGGACGGGCAGAAAGCAGACTTACCTGCAGTGTTTTGACGCGGGGCGTTCCGAATGGAAGCTTAAGCTGTCAGGGGATTATGAGTATGTAGGTCCTATAGATTCCAACGTTTATTTTTACAGCAAGGGGGATTATTATCAACATGTCCGGAGGGCGGGAAATGAATTATATTTCGGCATTAACCCGGAGGGACCCTTTGAAAACTGTCGTTTCCTTGCGGGGGGCGCAGGTACTTCTGGGCAGCAGGGAAGTGTGAGGCTTCAGGATATAGAGGTGTATAACCAGGGAGTTTATCAGGGAAGCGATGTGATGAGCGGAACAGTAGTCAACGATACGGGGAAGGATTTCAGCTGTTTTGCGCTGATCGTGGACGGCAACATGTGTGTGTATGGCAGTCTTCCCGCCGGAGAGAGCAGGAATCTGGCAGAATTGGTCCCGATATATGTGGGAGATGCTGTTTATGGGGACTATGGGGATTATGCCAGCCGGCTGAGACATTTTTATTCGGCAGACAGGTACAAGGAGGAGATTGACGCCCTGGCGGCACTGGGGATCGGCGTATGCGGCGCGGCGGAAGAAGTTGCCAATGCGGAGGTCTTCTTTATGGGGGTGACGGAGAATTATGAACGGGCAGTAGATGACGTCTGCAATGAGGTGTCTTACGGATGTCTTTATGCCGTGGAGTACGGGGAGGAGCAGAATGCTTTATATTGAAGATCTGACAAAAAATTATGGTACCTTTACGGCGGTCAATCAACTGTCACTGCATATTCCGGAGGGCGACCTGTTCGGCTTTGTGGGACCCAATGGCGCCGGGAAGACCACGACTATACGCATTGTCTGCGGGCTGCTGCGCGCCAGCGCCGGGAAGGTGCGGATTGGGGGCATGGCGCTGGAAGCCGGAAAACGGAACAGGAAGCGCCTGATTGGTTATGTGCCTGATTTCTTTGGGGTATATGACAATCTAAAGGTGCGGGAGTACATGGATTTCTATGGCTCCATGTACGGCATGGGGCATCGGGATATTGTTAAGCTGACGGATGATCTGCTGGAGCTGGTGAATCTCACGGACAAGAAGGAATTTTATGTAGATACACTTTCCAGGGGAATGAAGCAGCGTCTCTGCGTGGCAAGGGCTCTTTTGCACAACCCGAAGCTTCTGATCCTGGATGAGCCCAGCTCCGGGCTGGATCCGGGGGCAAGGGTGGAGATGAAGGAGCTTTTGAAAAACCTGCATTCCATGGGCAAGACCATTGTGATCAGCTCCCACATTCTTTCGGAGCTGTCGGAAATGTGCAGCAGCATCGGAATAATGAACAGGGGACAGCTTGTGGCGGCAGGGCGCATGGAAGATATCATGCAGATGCTTGCCGGAGGGAACCGCATCCATGTGTGCATCAGCTCTGACATGGAGCCTGCGGTGCGTTTCCTGAAGGAGCAGGCGGGAGTCATGGTGGATTCTGTCAGGGAGAATGAGGTACTGATCTCTTATGACAGGGGCGATGAAGAAATCTGTGTACTGATCGGCAGGATGATCCAGAGCGGGATTGTACTCACCGGCTTTCACAGGGAAGAAGGCAGTCTGGAATCCCTGTTTATGCAGCTGACGGGAGGTGGCGACAGATGAAATTAAAGTTAAATCCCATAGTCAAGAAGGATATGCAGGTGGCGGCGCGCAGCATGCGGATCAGCTGGGGGTTATTGGCCTATGAGGCGGTGCTGGCTCTGGCTTTCATGCTTGCCATTCTGGTTATTCAGGAGGATGTATCATATTCTTCTTACCGCAATATATACAATTATCTGATCTATCTCTTTCCGGTGCTGGCGGTGACTCAGGTGTGCATTGTGGCGCTGATCGTACCTATCATCACAGCATCGTCCATCTCCGGTGAGAAGGAGAGGCAGACCTTTGACATTATGCTCACTACCTGTATGTCACCGTTTTCCATTGTGCTGGGCAAAATGGTTTCAGCTATGATCAGGATCCTGTTCTTTGTAGCCGCCAGCATGCCTGTCATGGCGTTGGCATTTGTGGTTGGAGGCTTGAGCTGGAGCTTGTTGTTTTATTTCCTGCTGACGATTGTTTTATTGTCGATTTTTTCCGGAAGCGTGGGGATCTTCTGCTCCGCGTTCTGCAAGAGATCCATAACGGCGGTAATCCTGTCGTTTGTGATTTATTTTGTAATATTTGCCCTGCCTTTCCTGCCGGTTTTATTTGCGGCGATCCTTGGTTGGGACAGTTTTGGGGAGTCATTGCTTTTCCTGCTTTTTGACCCTGTTGTCTTTTTCGAGGAATTTTTTATGCACATCATTTCGGAGACGTCGATTCTGGGAGGTGTGTCCCATGCGTTTACCAAGGACCAGGTGGGCTTTATCACCTATCATCTGGCACAGGGGAAGCTGTGGATGTTTGTGTCCGCCGCCTGCATTTTGCTCCTGTCGTTTGGCTTCATGCTGTTGGCGGCATGGAAGATAAATCCCCTGCATGCCTCATCGGGGCGTAAGCGGAAGACGAAAGGTGCGGAGTAGAGAGGCAGTCAGGCAGGGATCGGGCAGAGGGAGGTTTGTATGGGGGCAGGGATAACAGGGAAAAATTTCGAGACAAAGAAAGGAATGGAAGTTAAGATAAAAGAAGATCCGGAAATCCGGGAATTTCTGGGTACCATCCGGCATTTCCGCCGGAGGATCCACCTTGCGGATTTTCTGTCCAAATTGGTCCATGCCCTTTTTGTGGGCGCCGGCGTGGGAATCTTATTTCAGGCGGCTGCTTTTGTGGTGCCTTTTTATCATGCGAATCTGTATACCGCTCTTGCTGTTGTGCTTGCGGCGGTATCCGCGCTGGGGGTGGCTTTGTTAAAGCGCTGTTCCATAAAGGACGCGGCGCTGGTGATGGACGGCTTCGGATTTCAGGAGCGTATCGTCACCGCCTGTGAGCATTTGGGCGAAGAAGGCGGGCTGGTCTGCCTGCAGCGCAGGGATGCCATGGAGCAGCTGCGGGCACATAAGGGGAGGATACGCATCCGGCTTCTGCCCGCGGGCAGAAAAACGGCGGCGCTTGCGGGAATGCTCCTGCTCCTGCCGGTGCTGGCCCTTGTGCCGTCGGCGGTGAAAGACCGTGCCGGGGAGCTTCGCTTTCTCCGGAAAGAGGCAAAGGAGAAGACGGATGAGATAGAAGATGTAATGGAGGAGCTGAAGTCGTTTAAAGAACAGGGAGGAGAGCTGACGGAGGAACAGCTGGCGGCGCTTCAGGAGATGATGGACAGTTTGAAATCCTCTATATCGGAGTATCAGCAGGCCATGTCCGCGGAGGCTCTGGCAGCAGCGGGGGCGAAGCTGGATTTCAAGTATGGGGAAATGGCGGAACAGATGTCACAGCTGGCGGGGAGCCTGCAGGGGAGTCCGACAGCGTCTCTGTCCGCGGCAAAGACGGCCGGGGAGCTGGCGCAGATGTTCCAGAACAGGAGCGGGTTGCCCAATGCTGGAACCGGCGGCATGGTGGCTGACGGGAGCAATACAGGGAACGGAGCCGGGAGCGATCCGGGAGACGGAACCGGAAATAATCCGGGGGACGGTTTGGGAAATGGTTCCGGGGACGGCTCGGGGGACGGAGCAGGAAGTGGTTCCGGAGACGGCGCAGGGAGCGGATCGGGAGACGGCACAGGAAATGGTTCCGGAGACGGCACAGGAAATGGTTCTGGAGACGGTGCAGGAAGCGGTTCCGGGGATGGTGCGGGGAGTGGCACCGGGAGCGGTCAGGGGAGCGGAACCGGCGGCGGTCAGGGAGGCTCCGGCAGGGGAGAGGGCAGCGGCTCTGTCCCCCATGATTATGTCAGCGTGCCCAACGCCGTGGCAGACAGCGGTAATCTCACCGGCGCCGGGACTGGGCATGAGGATTCCGACTACTTCCGGACTCAGAACGGTCTGAGCTGGGAGGGGGAGCATGTGTCTCATGAGGCTGTCATGGGAAGCTATGAGAAGAAGGCTTATGACGGCATTTCGTCAGGGCGCTATCCTGACGGTATGGAAGATGTGATAAAGGGTTATTTCTCCAGTTTTTAGGAGCTGTAAATAACTTTGCAATTGGCGCAGAAGGAATCTACAAAGGCTATGCGGATTTAGGCAAGCCAGATGTACAAGTTATTTATCAACAGAGCCTTAGTAGGATTGAGGTAAGAGAGTATGAGCGGATTAGACAGGAACAGGCTGCAGGACGCAGCGTATATGGCAGAGCAGATTGCCGCCTGCGAGAGGGAGATCCAGAAAGGGATCATCGGGCAGCGGGAGATTATAAGGCAGGTCATGCTGGCATTGCTCACAGGGGGCAATGTGCTTTTGGAGGGAATGCCGGGGCTTGGAAAGACCAGGCTGGTCAGCACCATCAGCAGGGTTTTTGACCTGCCCTTTAAGCGGATCCAGTTCACGCCGGACCTGATGCCCGGAGATGTGACAGGGACCAATGTTATTGTGAAAAATGAGACTGGGAGTACGTTTTCTTTCCAGCGGGGGCCGATTTTTGCCAGCCTGATCCTGGCGGACGAGATCAACCGCGCCACGCCAAAGACGCAGTCGGCGCTGTTGGAGGCGATGCAGGAGCATACGGTGACGGTTGGAAATGACAGTCATGTGCTGGAGGAGCCTTTTTTTGTCCTTGCGACTCAGAACCCGATAGAAAATGAGGGAACCTATCCGCTGCCGGAGGCGCAGCTGGACCGCTTTATGTTTAAGATCCTGGTAGGCTTTCCGGACAAGGAGGAGCTTAAGGGGATCGTCGCCCTGACGGAAAAGGCGGAGGAGACGGTGATAGAGAAGCGTATGGACGGGGAAGGGCTGCTGGCAGCCAGAAGCCTGGTGAATGAGGTGCCTGTTGCCGAAGCGGTGATGGATTATCTTTTGGATATCGTCATGGAGACACACGCTGCCAATCCCCATATCAGGGAGGGGGCAAGCCCCAGGGCGGCCCAGGCTCTGATCAGGGCTTCCCGGGCGAAGGCATTTCTGGAAGGGCGCTTTAATGTTGCCTTTCAGGATGTGGAGGAGGTTGCCTATCCTGTGCTGCGCCACCGTATCATTCCCAGCTTTGACGCCATCAGCGAAGGGGTGGGTGAGGAGGAGATTATCCGAAGGCTCCTGGAGACGGTGAAGCCGAAGATATAAAAGGTAGGAAGGGTTGAATCCATGCTGGATGCGAAATTTTATGATTCTCTGAGAGGGCTTCGGCTGGCTGTGGGGCATAAGTCCTCCATGAACCTGTCAGGGAACCGCAAATCGGTGCAGAAGGGCACCTCAGCGGAGTTCTCTGATTTCAGGGAATATCTGCCGGGGGACGATATCAGGCGTATCGACTGGAACGCCTACGGGCGTCTTGACAGGTTATATATCAAGGAATATATGGAGGAGAAGGAGGCACTGATCTCCATTCTGATCGACACCAGCTCCTCTATGGATTACGGGACGAAGAAAAAGAGTGAGCTGGCCAGGGAGCTGGCGGCGGCTCTTGCCTATATGGGTCTGAACAATATGGACCGGGTGGCGGTCTACGATATGCAGAGGATGCATCAGCCTTTTGTGGTAAGAGGTGGGAAAAAGGCGTTTCCCAGGCTGGCGGGGTGGCTGGAGCAGTGCTCCTTTGACGGCCAGGTGGACATTGGAGAGGCGGTCAGAAAGCTTCCGGGACGGGGGCAGGGAGCCGCCATTATCATCAGTGATTTCCTTCAGGAAAGCTTTCTGCCTGGTGCGGCCCAGGGGAAGCGGACAGGTGGCAGTCAGTCTGTCAGTCGGCAGAGAGAGCAGTCAGGTGTACTGCGGGGGGACGATCGGCAGGGAAAGCGTTCAGGCGGACAGCCGGGCAGCAGACAGGGGAAGCAGTCAGATTTCTTTCAGAGTGAGGCTGCAGGGCTGCTGCGCTTTCTGGCGTACCGCAGGCAGAGGCCCGTCTTTCTTCAGGTGCTGGCGGGGGAGGAGCTCTCCGTGGATTTCACCGGCACCCGGAACCTGATCGACATGGAAGACAAGAGTACTCTGCGGCTGACTGTGGATGCTGCGGGGCTGCGTGCCTATGAGAATGCGCTGAACGCCTTCACCGCGCATCTGGGGAAGGAATGTGCCGGGGCGGGAGCCTTTTATGCGGTCTGCAGTACGGCGCGGGATTTTCATCAACTGATTTTTAAGGATTTAAGGTTGCTGTATGATATTTGAGAGTCTATGGCCGCTCCTTTTTCTGGCAGCGGTCCCTGTTATCATAATTTTATATCTGCTTAAGCCCAGGGGGAAGGACAGGCTTATTTCTTCCAATCTTCTCTGGCAGAAGCTGTTGAAAAATGAACAGTCCAGGACTTTTTTTGAGAAGTTCGTGCATAACATCCTCATGTACCTTCAGATTGTGATCGTGGCGCTTCTGGCAACGGCGCTGATGGCGCCGTTTCTTATGGTGAGGGGGCAGAGCGGGGGGCGTAAGATCCTGCTTTTGGACACCAGCGGAAGTATGCAGCATATGGGGAGTTCAGGAAAGACCAGGCTGCAGGAGGCTGTGGAGCAGGCGTGCGCCTATGTGAAAAGTGCGGGAGATACGCGTTTTTGCCTTGTCACTGTGGATGCTGCGGGAGCGGATCTGCTGGCAGTGGATATTGCGGACGCGGACAGCCTGGTGAAGCTGTTGAGAAGTGTGGAATGCAGCGACGGCGGGGGCAATCTTACTTCTGCCCAGGGACTTCTGGACACGCTGGCCGGGGGAGGGACGGGAGAGCTGTCCGATCTCATCGTATATACCGACGGCGGGGGCGCCCGTGACTTTGAAGCGCTGCACAGCGCCGGGGAAAAGAGCCTTGTAGCTGTGGGGGAGGCCGTGTCAAATGTGGCGAATGAGTATACTGTGTATACCCGTCTGGAAAACGGCTTCTCGGATGTGATGGTGGGCGTGGCGAATTACGGTGTGGAGGCGGTGTCGTTTGACGTGAGCCTGTACGACGAGGATGAAAGGCTTCTTGGGGTAAAGCAGATGCGGCTTGCCCCTTCGGAGAGTTCGGTCTGTTTCTTTCCGGGCGTGGACTGGAGGGGAGAGGTGCTGAAATCCCAGATTGGAGGGGTTACGGATGCAGGGGGAGCTTCCGGGAACGGTATCCGGGACAGTCTGGCGGCGGATAATGTCTCCTGGGCGGTAAAGGAAAAGGATGATCTGATCCGGGGCTTTCTGGTAGGGAGGGGAAATATTTTTCTTGAGAAAGCGTATCAGGCTGTCACCGGGGAGAGTATCTCACGGGGAGAGGACGAATGGGCTGCCCTGAGCGATATGTATAATGTAGTGATCTATGACGCGGGGCAGACGCCTGGGGAAGGTGCGGATAACAGGCTTGTATTTGGCAATGCTTTCGGGGCGTCAGATGAAACGCTGCACAATGTGGTGCTTACCGTGAAGGCATGCGACCTGACTGCAGGACTGCCGGAATTTACAATAGGAGCCAACACGGCGTATTGCTTTGCGCTTCCGGAGGGAGCGGAGAGCTTTATAGAGTACGGCGGAAAGTGTGTGGGTTATTACAGGGAGCTGGAAGGCGGCAAGGAGATTGTAGTCGGCTTTGACATCAGGGAGTCGGAGTTCCCCTTGCTGGCGGAATTTCCCATATTCCTTGCAGGGGCGATGAATTATCTCTCGGATACCTCGTGGCTGGCGTCGCATGTCTGTTATGCGGGGGAAGAAGTTGTGCTGCAGCCCTGGGCGGAGGCGGACAGGGGGACGTTTGACAGTTATCCCGGGAAAGCCGGCGTGTACCAGATCGGAACGGAGAACGGGGACTATCAGGAGAGCTACGTGGTGCGCTTTCAGACAGTCACCGAGTCGGAGGGGAGGGAAGAAGGATTTTCTGTTATTGCAGGGGATGAGAACCTGTGGCAGAATGTGAAGCAGAGTCTCAGAAATGTATTTCTGGTGCTGGCGCTTGTGCTGCTTGCGGCGGAGTGGGTGGTTTATGTGCGGCAGATGCGTTATCGGGGCATATTTTATGCGGCAGTGCGGGGATTGGTGGTTTTGTGTGTGATCCTGGCGTTGTTTGATGTACGGCTTCGCGTGAAAAGCACTCAGACGGCGACGGTTTTCATGGTGGATCTCTCGGACAGCAACAGGAAGAACCAGGAGGCAATGTCCGAGTATTTAAGCAGGATGATCGCGGCAATGCCCAAGGGAAATTCTTATGGGATCGTCACCTTTGGCAGGGATACCCTTGTGGAGCAGTTCCTGACCCCGGAGAAGCATTTTGGGGGGCTGATGACTGCACCGGAGAGGGCGGCGACCAATTTTGAGCAGGCGGTATCCGGAGCGCTCTCCATGATCCCTGCGGACAGCGGCGGGAGGCTGGTGCTCCTCACCGACGGAAAGCAGACAGGGGGAAATATTCAAAATATGGCACGGGCGCTGACCGCCGGGGGCACGGAATTTCTGACTGTGCTCTATGAGTCCGAGAGCACTGCGGATGCCTACATTGAAAATGTGGAACTGCCGGCTTATCTGCATCCCGGTGACGAATATTTCGTCACGGTGCTGGTGGAGAGCAATTACGAAACGGATGCTGAGCTTATGTTTTATAACGGGAGCAGCAAAACGCTGGAGACGGCGGTTCATTTAAATGCAGGGAGCAATCGTTTCGTATTCAGGCAGCAGGCTGGATCGGACCTGACCATGGAGAATCTGCGGGTGCAGATCCGGGCGCCGGGGGATACCTGTGGGGAAAATGATTCCTACAGCGCGTATTCTGTTCTGGAGGCGCCTCCCAGGACGCTGGTGATCTCCGGCATGGGCACGGATTCACTTCCGCTTACATCGCTGCTTACAGCTGCGGGCTGTGACGTAAGTGTGGTTTCTGCCCTGAACGCACCTGCCGATATCAATGCCATGCTGGACTATAAGTGCATTATCCTGGCGAATGTATATATCGACGACCTGCCGGAGGGTTTTCTGGAAAATATTGAGGCTTATGTGAAGGATTACGGCTGCGGATTTATCTGCTGCGGCGGTGAAGACAGCTTTGCGCTGGGCGGCTACAGGGACACGGTGTTGGAGACGGTGCTTCCGGTGGACATGGAGCTGAGGGGAGTGGATGAGATTCCGACAATGGCCATGGTCATGGTGATAGATCATTCCGGCAGCATGCTGGATGCCCCTGCCAGCTCAGGTATGAGCAATCTTGATGTGGCCATCCGGGCGGCAACGGTTGCGGTGGACAATCTGCGGAACACCGACTATGTAGGTGTGCTGACCTTTGACGACAAGTACAACTGGCAGGTGGAGCTCACCGGGGTCACGGACAGGAGCGCCATCAAGGATTCCATCAAGAAAATCCAGGCCGGCGGCGGCACCACTATAAAGCCTGCGCTTCAGGAGGCTTACCGCGTCATCTCCGCCAGTGATGCGTCCATTAAGCATGTGGTACTGCTCACGGACGGCATGGGGGAGACGACGAATTTTCAGGATGTGGCAAATGCTTACAGCGCGGCGGGGATCACGCTGTCCACTGTGGCTGTGGGCAGGGATTCCGACACCAGGCTTCTGGAGAGTCTGGCGGACAGCTGCGGCGGACGGTATTATTATTCGGACATTTCATCGGACATTCCGAAAATATTTGCCCAGGAAGTATTCCTTAGCGGGGACAGTTATATCCAGAACGGTCAGTTCTCGCTTGCCGTAAATTCCTCTCATGAGCTGACGGCAGGACTTTTTGGGGAGGGATGGCCTTATTTGTATGGTTATGTCTCATCTACGCCCAAGACGGCCTCGCGGCAGATCATTGTGGCGGCGGAGAAGGAAGATCCTGTCCTTACGGTGTGGCAGTATGGGCTGGGGCGGACGGCGGCATGGAACAGTGATGTGACCGGAGAGTGGACGGGCGGCTTCTCGGGGCAGGAGGACTATGTCCGGCTGTGGAAAAGGCTTGTGGATTATGCAGCAGGCAATGCGGATATGGGAGAGGACAGGGTCAATGTAGCCACGGCAGGGGAGACTGTGAGGGTCAGCTACCGGACAGATGATTATGACGGCGGAACGGAAATCTATGCCACTGTCATGGAGCCGGACGGCAGCACGGGGGAGACAAAGCTCCATCCTGTGGCTCCGGGAAGCTATGAGGCAGAGCTGCCTGCAGAACATGCCGGGCTGTATCATTTTAACATACGCCGCACGGACGGCGGAGAGATCACAGGTTATATGACCACCGCCGCCGCGGTGCAGTATTCGGATGAGTACAAGTTCGATGTGAGTACGGACACGGTTCTGAAATTTACGCAGGAATACGGTCGTGTCGTCCTCCCGGAAGAAGATATCTGGAAGCCCATCGCCGCGGGAACCGGGGAGAAGCGTTCGCTGGTGAACTTTCTGCTGGGGCTTGCCGTGATACTCTTTTTGGCGGATGTGGCGATGCGTCGGTTTCAGTATGTGCCCAGGTGGGCGGAAGCGGGGACTGCGGTACTTAAGGGGAGCGGCGGAAGAAAGAACCGGACACCGGACGAAAGGAAGGACCGAGTGTCGGATGGAATGAAGGACCAGGCGCCGGACGAAAAGAAGGACGGAACGCCGGATGGAGGAAAGGTCGGGACGCTGGACGGAAGGAAGGACCGGGCGCTGGGCAGAAAGAAACGTGCAAAAGCTTCGGAGAAAAAGGCGGAACAGACACTGGACACTTCCCAGCTCTTGAAGAAGAAAGACGACCGAAATATCTAAGGCTCTGTTGGAAAATAACTTGAACAGATGGCGCAGTACTGGGCTGGGGTACGGCGACTGATGACAACGAAGGCTATGTGGATTCAGGCAAGCCAGATGTACAAGTTATTTATCAACAGAGCCTAAGTGGCGGTTCCGCAGAGGGCTGAACTGTTACCAGAAACACCGATTTTATGATGGAATTGATATAAAATTCTTGAATTTTACTGAATAAATGTTTATAATAAAAAAGATTACTGATTTTATAACGTTTAAGAGGATGGTTGGGGAGGCAGTATATGAATTTCGTTGAGGTGGAGGATCTGAAGATAGGGATGCGTCTTGCACGCCCTATTTACAATAAAAAAGGGGTTCTGCTGTTTGAACGGGATTCCAGGCTGACCAGCCAGACCATAGAGAGCGTGAAGAATTTCGGGCTGCTGGGTGTTTATGTCTTAGAGCCTGCAGAGCCGCTGCCGCCCATGTCCGAGGAGGATATAGAGTCGGAGCGTTTCCAGGTTATGATGGTCTTTTCCATTCAGGATGAGCTGACAAAGATAATCGAGACAAAGAAGACGTACCGGCTGCCCACGCTTGTAAGTACGATCATCAAAAACTACGGGCATTTGAATGAGAAGGTCAACTTTTACCAGAACCTGAGAAGCCGGGATGACTTTGTATGTCGACATGCGTTAAATACGGCCATGCTGTGCGCCATGATCACGCATGTCATGAATATCAGAGTGGAAGAACAGGTGCAGACAGTCACTGCGGCGCTGCTTCATGATATCGGCAAGATTCAGGTGCCGCCGGAGTTCCTGTTCGGGCACGGCAATAATGAGAAGAACTCTAATGTTGTCTATGAGATGCAGCAGAAGGGTCTGGATCTTGTGGAGACTGCGGAGAGTACGCAGATCAGAAGGATCTGTATGCAGGTAGTCCGGACACAGCATGATTTTACCTATGAAAAAAAGATTGACGAGAACATGAAGCTGCTGATGCCGGCCAAGATTCTTCTTGTGGCAAACCGTTATGACGAGCTGACAGCGATGGATCTGCAGGGAAATTCCAAATCGGAGGTCAAGGCGCTCCAGGAATTCCTGGAATATCCGGCGCTGTATGATGCCGCTGTGGTTGACGCGCTGGTCAACTGTATCAATATATTGTACGCCGGTGTCAGTGTGGAGCTGAACACAGGCGAGAAGGGGCTGGTACTGGCGGAGAATCCTGCGGACATATTGCGTCCGACTCTGCTGATCTTTCAGGATAACAGTATCTTAGACTTGTCCCTGAGGCTCAATTCTGATCTTTATATTGTGGACATCATGAAAACACTGGATAATCGTTATGCGATGGATATGGATACCGTGTTGAGCATGATGAGTATGACGGAGGCGGGGAGCACTGTTGGCTGAGGATGCAGGCGGTGCTGCTCCCCTCCTGAAAGGTATCCCGGGCAGTTTAAGGGAGGGAGATTGATCTTGTTTATTTTTATTCCCGTGGGCAATGAGCTAAGTGCTGTGCCTGCACGAGCATAAAGTCAGCAAAGCTGACTTTGCGAATCGCCGCGAGGGTCACAATGTCCTAAAGGACATGACCATAGCGTCCCTTGGACGCATTGTGCTCTGCAGTGTTGCAGGCTTGATATCCCGTTGTTTGCAGCGAGGTCAATGTCGTCTACTTGCAGAAAGGCATTGGCTTAATCTGTATTTAGTCTTTTTTCTTTGTTTTTCTTTTTTTATCATTGTTATATCCATATTCTTGTGTTTTATTTCCGCGGGCAATGAGTCACAAGTCCCGAAAAGTAAATTTCCTTAAATTTTCTCCTCTGGGACCTTGACGAATGCCGCGAGGGTCACAATGTCCTAAAGGACATGACCATAGAGTCCCTTGGACGCATTGCGCTCTGCAGCGTTGCAAGCTTGATATCCTGCTGCCTGCAGCAGGTGTGCCGGTTTTACAGTGACAGAACAAATGCCCACGAACAGGAATTATAGACAGTTTCGTAACGGAGGCGCCCTGGAAGCAAATACCAGCTGAGATCTTGCAGGTGGAATTTCCTTCTGTCCAGGGGGACACAGGAGTGTAGGGAGCGGAACAAGTTTCCGTAGCCGGGAAATTTAATCAGGAGGTATTTATTATGTACAGTGCAGTTTATTCAGGTGCTTTGTGCGGAGTTTCCGCATATCTGGTGTCTGTGGAAGTGGACATTGCAAGAGGGCTGCCGGGATTTGGCATGGTGGGTTCTCTTGGATGCGAGGTGAGGGAGTCCAGGGAGCGAGTGATGGTAGCGCTGAAAAATGTGGGCATTGACATGCCGCCCTGCCGTATCACGGTGAATTTGTCCCCGGCGGATGTAAGGAAGGAGGGGACGGCGTTTGACCTTCCCATAGCCATAGGGGTGCTGGAAGCGATGGGGATCCTGCCCTCCGGCGCCGGGGAGGGGATACTTTTCCTTGGGGAGCTGGGGCTGGACGGGGAGCTGAAAAGGGCGAGAGGGGTGCTGCCTGTGGTGCGTGCGGCGGAAGCGGGCGGGGTCAGACAGTGTATCGTGCCAAAGGCAAATGCCAAGGAAGGGGCTGTGATACCAGGGATTGCAGTTCGGGGGGCGGAGAACATCTGTCAGATCATGGAGTTCCTGACGGTGGGTTCCGCAGAGGAGGCGGATGCTGTACTGCCTGTGCAGACTGTGGATATTGGCGCGCTCTTTGAGGAGGAGGTCAGCGGGGAAAGGCTGGACTTTGGTGATGTGAGCGGGCAGAGGGAGGCGAGGCGCGCCGCAGAGATCGCGGCGGCGGGCTTTCACAACCTGCTCATGGTTGGTCCGCCCGGCGCGGGAAAATCCATGATTGCAAAGCGGATTCCAGGGATATTGCCTGCGCTGTCTCTGGAGGAAAGCCTGGAGGTGACGTCAGTGGTCAGCGTGGCGGGGCTGATGAAGGAGGGGGAGGCACTGGTGACGCAGCGGCCTTTCAGGAGTCCCCACCACACGATCTCCCAGGCGGCGCTCATTGGCGGCAGTTCCTATCCCAGGCCGGGAATTATCTCGCTGGCGCACAGGGGAGTGCTTTTCCTGGACGAGCTTCCGGAGTTCCAGCGCATTGTCCTGGATGCCCTGCGCCAGCCTATCGAGGAACGTCTGGTCAATATTTCCAGGGTGAACGGCAACGTGACCTATCCCAGCGATTTCATGCTGGTCTGTGCCATGAACCCCTGTCCCTGTGGTTATTATCCAGACAGGAACCGCTGCCGCTGCAGCGAAGCCCAGGTCAGGCGGTATATGGGGAAAGTCTCGGGACCCATCCTGGACAGGATAGACCTGTGTGTGGAGCTGCATCCTGTAGATATTGCAGGCTTGAAAGAGAAGGCGGGAGCGGAGGGAAGCGCGAGTATCAGGGAGAGGGTTATGAGGGCGAGAGAGCGGCAGAAGGACAGGTTTGAGGGCAGCGGATATCGCTTTAACGGGGACATCGAGGCATCCTGTATAGACAGATACTGCGTACTCGGTAAGGAGGAGCAGGATTGTATGGAGCAGCTCTATCATTCACTGAAGCTCAGTGCCAGGGCTTATCACAGGATTTTGAAGGTGGCACGCACTATTGCGGATCTGGCGGGGGAGGATTGTATCGGGACGGAGCACCTGTTGGAGGCGGCATGCTACAGACCTTCGCTGGAGTATTGGGAGTGAAAAAAGGACGGACATGGGCTGTTCGGACTGCCGCGGGCGATACAAGCTCCCGCAGACGGAACTGGAATAAAAAACAGCCTCGAAACGGAAAAGCCCGGGAAGGAAATTGCAGCAGCGTTTTATGCAGATGAAATTTCCTTCCCGCCCAGGGGGCGTAGAAGTGGAGAGGCGGAACTAAAATCAGGGGGATAACAGTTGGAGCAGATCATACAATACAAAAAAGAAGACCCGGGATACCCGGAGAGGTTGAAAAACATTTCCGGTGCGCCCAAAAAGCTCTATGTGCTGGGGAGCCTGCCGGAGGAGGGCAGGCTCTCGGTGGCAGTCATCGGTGCAAGGGATTGTTCGGAGTATGGGAAATATGTGGCAAAGGAGCTTGGCACTGCGTTGGGTGGCAGCGGGATTTCCGTTATCAGCGGCATGGCTCGGGGGATTGACGGAATCAGCCAGGAGGCGGCGCTGGATGCGGGCGGCAGCTCCTATGCTGTTTTGGGTTGCGGGGTGGATATATGTTATCCGGAGGCGAACAGACAGCTGTATGAGAGGCTGAAGTCAGGAGGCGGCATAATCTCTGAATATCCGCCGGGGGCTCCGGCGCTGGCCTGTCATTTTCCGCCCAGGAACCGCATTGTCAGCGGACTTGCGGATGTGGTGGTGGTCATTGAAGCGAGGATAAAAAGCGGCACCCTGATCACAGTGGATATGGCGTTGGAGCAGGGCAGGGAGGTCTATGTGGTGCCGGGACGGCTGACGGACAGGCTCAGTGACGGCTGCAACCGTCTGATCAAGCAGGGCGCCGGCATCCTGCTCTCGCCGGAGGATTTTGTGAGGGAGCTTCTGGAAGGGGAAGTGGGTAAGGCGGCGAGAAACCTGGCGGGAAAGTTTAGGAAGGAGGAAGCGGGCCTGGCGGGGGAAAAGAGGAAGGAAGTAGCGAGAAACCTGGCGGGAGAGACCAGGAGGAAGGAAGCGGCGAGAAACCTGGCGGGAGAGACCAGGAAGAAGGAAGCGGCGAAAAGCATGACCGGGGAGTCCGGGAAGGAGGCTGGGAACCTGGCTGGGGGGAGGCAGCGGGGGGCTCTGTCTCCGGAGCTTGCGGCAGTGCTGGAGGCGCTGGACTTTATGCCGCAGACTCTGGAACAGATCAGGGTACAGCTGCCGGAGGAGTGCCAGGATAAACCGATCACCACATATCTGATGAGGCTTTGTATGGAAGGTCTGGCAGTCCAGGTCAGTCCCGGGCGCTTCTGCTGTGTAAAGGGTTGAACATATATTCCATACAAAAACAGAATGAATGACATGGAATGGATAGGATAAGAGGAATGAATGTAAGCACGTTATGATTGAAAAAAAGAGATGGTCATGGTATACTTTAGCTACGTGAGGGAGTATATAAAATGCCGCAGGCTATTCTTATGAAAGATTGAAAACACTTGTCCAGAGAGGTAAACTTCCTTAAAGTTTACTTCTCTGGGACCTTGACGAATGCCGCGAGGGTCAAAAACCCCGTCAGCTTGCTGCGGGGTTTTTGATTTGATCTGGAGAACATTGCTCCGCGATGATAAAACCATTTCACAGGCGACTCTGAAAGCATTAAAGGAATGTCGGCTGAAAGGGATATTAATTGGGGTATCTACCTCCAGAGGGTTTATGCGGAAAAGGCATCGCCATGGGAAATGCCATAAATGAGGTCAAAGAAATTGCCGATTTGGTAATTGACAGTAATAATGAAGATGGTATCGCAGCTTATTTGGCGACAGTTATGCTTTGACTTTTAGACAGCATTTTGATAAACTTATACTTCCCATATATTTTGTGTTAGATTATGTTATGTGAGTTTGTTTCCCTTAACAATTATCAAATCACAATCAGGATTCGTAGGAAATGTATGATATTCGGGGGAAGTATGCATGAAGATAATATTAGACAAAGATGAATACAATGCAGTTTGGGATAAAATATGTCGTGATTTCTTATTTTCTCCGTCTTATAAATCCAATAATGACTTGTGGTTGTCTATCCCAATGAAAAGCAGGAAATACCGCTTAAACAGCTATTTTTCTGAAGAACAGGAAAAAATCATCAATTCCATTCTGTGCAGGGTAAATGCCAGGGATATGTATGCGCTGGATTGGCAGCATGATTGTTTTATTTTTAATCCATGTGAGGAAATATCATTAGGTTATTGGTTTCATGATGCAGAGCGAAATTGTAACGTGTATTTCCCAAGTTATTATCCAGATGGCGATTTTCATTTCTTTGTATCTTTGGATTGGTCATTGGGCCTGTATGGGCACCCGTGGAAAGAAGAAATGATTGTAGTGGGAGAAAGTTTGATACAGGAATTTCAAAAAGTGCAGAGTATACTTGATATTACACAAATATAAACATCTTCCGGTTGGGAACATATGAAAATAATGCAGAGACATCACAGTGACGACAGGGATTGGTCGTCACTGTTTTCATACCCGGCGGTGTCTTTGCCGATACCTCTAAACGGAATTGGATTTTATGCGTAGTGTGATCGGGAAGGAGGAGTAATGGTGCTCACCTGAGTTGTATTGAACCACGATATTAAAAGAAAGGGAAGCTGGTGTTTTTACTTCTATAAACATCATACGAGGGAAATAATGTTTGAAAAGGATGTTATGACATTACATAAACAGGTAGTAGAATTTAGGCATTTTCAAAAACAATATTATCCGCAGATGACAGAAGAAAATGACAATGGGGAATGGGAGATTGGTCTGATGCAATGGAATGAAATGAATAGTACATATTTGAAGATTGTAGAAAATTATGTACCGGAATCCGTTGAGGAAGAACTGATAGATGACATGCTGTATGTAATTGCCAGAGACAGTGAGAGCTCTGGACTCTTAATTGAGACATTACAGTATCCCCAATGGTTTGAAGTATTGTGTCGGCACAGCGTTGTAACGGATTACTATAATGCCAGGTGGCAGTTTGCTGAACAGATCGGGAATTATGAAGGGGAAAGCAATATTAAGGACTTGCTTTTCTGTTTTATAGAATGTGGGGATGAATATACAGAACGCATGGCTTTGCAATCTCTGTGCGAACATTTTCCTGAACAGGCAGAAGCCTATGCTGTCAAATTCTGGAACAGAAATATCTACAAAGAAGATGAATATCAAAAAATCATGGCATTATACGCATTGCACAGGGTAAAGTCTCCGCTGCTTAAAAAATACGCAGCAAAAGCATATGAATTGAAATATTGTCACCTGAAAGAATGGGCGGACAGGTTTTGTAAGTAAGGTTCGTTGTAAACTTCAGGAAGTTTTGAGAAATGATAACGGAAAGAACAGGCAGAGTATTCAGGGGTTTTTTGGAGGGGATAAAATAAATGTACAAAGCGGTTGTTTTTGATTTTGATTATACTTTGGGAGATTCCACAAACGGAATTGTCATGAGTGTCAACCATGCATTGGACAAATTGAGATATCCGGAAAAGAGTGTTGAGGAAATAAAACCGACAATAGGGCTTTCGCTGAAAAATACCTTTGCTTTTTTGACGGGAAAGGACAGCGGCGATGAGCCCGGGCTATTTGCGCAGTTTTTTAAGGAAAAAGCTGATTTGGTAATGACTGATAACACGGAATTATATGATGGCGTCACAGAGAATATATCTGCACTGAAAAGCAGGGGATATAAGATTGGCGTAGTGACTACAAAATATCATTACAGGATTGAACAAATATTGGTGAGATATGATTTGGTGAAATGGATTGATTTCATTGCAGGCTCAGACGATGTGAAAATAGAAAAGCCAGATCCGGAGGGTTTGCTGCTGGCAGCCGGTCATTTTGGATTGGGCAGGGAGAATATTTTATATGTCGGTGACAGCCTTGTGGATGCGCAGACAGCACAAAATGCCAGCGTTGCTTTCGCGGGTGTGCTGACAGGAACAACAAAAAGAGAAGATTTTGAGCAATATCCTTTTATATATCTTGGAAACGATGTAAAAGAAGTATGTCAAAAGATCCTTAGAAAGGAAATATGACAATTTCGCTGGCATTATTATGCCATTATTGTGACAAAATTCTGCCTTGCACATTGGGGAGCTTTCCTTTATATTAAATATATTGGGCTGCGTGCGGTGGAAGCGGGCGCGGACGGAAAGGGGTGTTTTTATGCACAGGGACGATACGAGAGTGGTAAGGATCGGAGACAGGAAGATTGGCGGGGGCAATCCTGTTTTGATTCAGTCCATGACCAATACGAGGACGGAGGAGGTGGAGGCTACAGTAGCGCAGATCCTGGAGCTGGAGCGGGCCGGCTGTGAGATCGTCCGGTGTACGGTGCCCACCATGGAGGCGGCATCGGCGCTTGGACAGATCAGAAAGCGGATACATATCCCTCTGGTAGCGGATATTCATTTTGACTACAGGCTGGCAATTGCGGCAATGGAGAACGGGGCGGACAAGATCCGTATCAATCCCGGGAATATCGGCGGTGAGGACAGGGTGAGGGCTGTGGTGGAAACGGCGAGGGAGAAGGATATCCCTATCCGTATCGGCGTCAACAGCGGTTCTCTGGAGAAAGCCCTTGTGGAAAAGTACGGCGGCGTCTCGGCGGAGGGTATTGTGGAGAGTGCCCTGGACAAGGTGCGCATGGTGGAGGAGCTGGGGTATGAGAACCTGGTCATCAGTATCAAGTCTTCGGATGTGATGATGTGTGTCAGGGCGCATGAGCTGCTGGCAGGTCAGACGGATCATCCGATCCATGTGGGGATCACGGAGTCCGGGACGGTCCAGAGCGGCAATATCAAGTCTGCCATCGGACTGGGCATAATTCTGAACCAGGGTATCGGCGACACCATTCGTGTCTCGCTCACAGGGAATCCTGTAGAGGAGATCAGATCCGCCAGGCTGATCCTGCGCACGCTGGGATTGAGAAAGGGAGGCATAGAGGTGGTTTCCTGCCCTACCTGCGGCAGAACCAGGATTGACCTGATCGGTCTGGCGGATAAGGTGGAGAAGCTGGCGGAGGGGTATGAGCTGGATATCAAGGTCGCGGTCATGGGCTGTGCGGTGAATGGTCCCGGGGAGGCCAGGGAGGCTGACCTTGGCATAGCGGGAGGTCAGGGCGAGGGGCTTTTGTTCCGCAGGGGGGAGATTGTCCGCAAGGTGCCGGAGGATCAGCTGCTGAGTGCGTTGAAGGAAGAACTGGACGGGCTGCAGAGAAACTGTATGGTATAGGTGCGCGGGGGAGCACGGGTAGACGAGCCGCAGAGGACACAGGGGAAGCATGCAGCCGGACGAGCCGTGTAGCATAGGTAGACGAGCCGCAGAGGACACAGGGGGGAGCGTGCAGCCGGACGAACCGTGTAGCATAGGTAGACGAGCCGCGGAGGACACAGGGGAGCATGCCGCCGGACAAGCCGCGGAGGATGAGATAAAGACACAAAATTGACATGCGTGCAGCAGCGCGCAGACGGGAGCAGGAATGACAAAGCCGTTTTTTGAGGTATTTCCCACACTGGATATCAAGGGGACACTGCATGACAAGCTGGAGCAGGCAGGGGTGGAGAGAGTCTCCGCGTCGAAGCAGAGAGACAGGCTTAATATATATCTGTACAGTACCAGGCTGATCCTGAAGGAAGACATCTGGGCGGCGGAGACGGAGATCAAGAGGCAGCTGTTTGCGGAAGCAGCTGTTGCCGTACATATTTTTGAGAGGTATGAGCTGTCTTCACAGTATACCCCGGAGAATCTGATGGGGATATACAGGGAGAGCATTCTGGAGGAGCTGAAAAGGTACGGCCATATCGAATACAATGCCTTTCGCATGGCGGAGATCTCCTATCCGGAGCAGGACCTGCTCATGCTCACGGTGGAGGACACGGTACTGAACAGGGGTAAGGAGCCGGAGCTGACCAGGATATTGCAGAAGATCCTGGTGGAGCGGTGCGGGCTGAAATGCGGCATCACTGTCGCTTACAGAGAGGCGGAGACCGGAAAGTATGCGGAGGATGACGAGCTGAAGCTTCGTATGCGGGTGGAGGAAATCCGCAGGCGTGCCGGAATAGCCGGTGGTTCTCATGCGTCCGGAGCATACGGTGGGGGGCATGATGGAGACAGTGCCGGAAGTTATGGCGGAGCAGAGAGTGGAAGCCATGGCGGAGCCGGCAATGGGAGCCATAATGGAGCCGGCACCGGAAGCTATGATGCAGCGGGTAGAGGAGCCTATAATGGAGCCAGTGGCGGAGCTGTTTCCGGACAGGTGCAGGAGGAAACAGGGATTCATGGCGGGACCAATGGGCAGTCAGAGAAAGCGGGAGGCACCGGGGCACATCCTTCCGGCGCAGAGGCAGCTGCAGGCAGGACGGCAGCCGGGAGCACCAGGGCGTTTCAGGGAAAGAGCGATTTCAAGCGCAGCGAGTTTCACAAGAGCGAGTTCCGCCGGGGGGAGTTCCGCAAGGGCGGCGATTATACCCGTAGCCTGAAGCAGTCTGAGAATCCCGATGTCATTTACGGCAGGGACTTTGAGGACGAGGTGATGGCTGTGGAGGATATCGTCGGAGAGATCGGAGAGGTGACGGTCCGGGGCAAAATTATGAGATTTGAAGCAAAAGAGCTGAGAAATGGCGATAAGAGCATTGTTTCCATCGATGTGTCGGATTTTTCGGATACGATCACTGTGAAGCTGTTCGTGAGAAATGAATTTGTGGATGAGCTGAAAGGGAAGCTGAAGCCTGGGAACTTTGTAAAGGTCAAGGGCGTTGCAAACATGGACAGGTTTGACCATGAGCTGGCAATAAGCTCCATTACGGGGATCAAGAGTATTCCGGATTTCACGGAGCCGCGCATGGATTTTGCGCCTCATAAGCGGGTGGAGCTGCACTGCCATACCAAGATGAGCGATATGGATGGCGTGTCGGAGGCGAAGGATATCGTCAAGCGTGCCTATAAATGGGGGCACCGCGCCATTGCCATCACCGACCACGGTGTCGTGCAGAGCTTTACCGACGCCAATCATCTGTGGGATGACCTGTGGGCAGCGGAGAAGGCAAAGAGGAAGGAGGCAGGGGAGGAGAATCCTGACAAGCAGGATTTTTTCAGGGTGCTGTACGGCGTGGAGGCTTATCTGGTGGACGATCTGAAGGAGATTGTCACGGAAGACAGGGGGCAGAGCCTGGAAGGGGACTATGTGGTGTTCGATATTGAGACTACAGGCTTCTCCCCGGTGAACAACCGTATTATTGAGATTGGTGCGGTGAAGGTCCGGGGCGGGGAGGTGACGGAGCGTTTTTCCTCCTTTGTCAATCCACAGGTGCCGGTTCCTTTTGAGATTGAGAAGCTGACGGGCATCCGGGATGATATGGTCAAGGATGCGCCGCTGATACAGGAGGTGCTCCCGCAGTTTTTGGCTTTTAGTGAGGGGTGCGTGCTGGTGGCGCATAACGCGGGCTTTGACATGAGCTTTATCAACGAAGCCGCCAGAAGGCAGGGGCTGCCTGCGGAACACACGGTGGTTGACACGGTGGGCATTGCAAGGGTGCTTTTGCCCAACCAGGCAAAGCACACTCTTGACGCGGTGGCAAAGGCTTTGAATATCTCCCTGGAAAACCATCACAGGGCGGTGGATGACGCAGAATGTACCGCCTGGATATTTGTGAAATTTATTAAGATGCTGAAAGAGCGTGGGGTGGTGACATTGGCGCAGGTCAATGTCCTGGGCGCCGACAGTCCGGATGTGGTGAAGAAGATGCCTTCCTATCACGCGATCATCCTGGCCAAGAATGACCTGGGACGCATTAACCTGTACAGGCTGGTTTCCGCGTCCCACCTGACTTATTTCAACAGGCATCCCAGAATCCCCAAAAGCCTTGTGATGAAGTATCGGGAGGGGCTGATCCTGGGCAGCGCCTGCGAGGCGGGGGAGCTGTACCGTGCCCTGCTGGACGGGCAGAGCGATGTGCAGATTGCCAGGATCGTGAATTTTTATGACTATCTGGAAATCCAGCCTGTAGGGAACAACAAATTCATGATCGCCTCCGAAAAAATAAGAGATATCCATTCTGTGGAGGACATCCAGAATATCAACCGCCGTATCGTGAAGCTTGGGGAACAGTTCCATAAGCCGGTGGCGGCAACCTGTGACGTGCATTTCCTGGATCCCCAGGATGAGGTCTACCGCCGCATCATTATGGCGGGCAAGGGCTTTGAGGATGCAGACGATCAGGCGCCGCTGTTCCTGCATACCACGGAGGAGATGCTGGAGGAATTTTCCTATCTGGGCAGCGAAAAAGCCTATGAGGTCGTGGTAAAGAACACCAATATGATCGCGGATATGATAGAGACGATCGCCCCGGTGCGTCCGGACAAGTGCCCTCCTGTCATTGCGGACAGCGACAAGACACTGACAAAGATATGCTATGACCGTGCCCATGAGATTTATGGGCCGGATCTGCCGGAAATCGTGCAGGCCAGGCTGGAGAAGGAGCTGAATTCCATTATTAAGAACGGCTTCGCGGTAATGTATATCATTGCCCAGAAGCTGGTGTGGAAGTCTGTGGAGGACGGTTATCTGGTGGGGTCCAGGGGGTCCGTGGGAAGCTCCTTTGTGGCTACCATGGCGGGGATCACGGAGATCAATCCCCTGAGCCCCCATTACTACTGCAGCAAGTGTCATTATTCGGATTTTGACAGCCATGAGGTGAGGGCTTATGCCGGAACGGCGGGGATTGACATGCCGGACAAGGTCTGTCCTGTCTGCGGGGAACCCCTGCACAAGGAGGGTTTTGACATTCCTTTTGAGACCTTTTTGGGCTTTAAGGGGGACAAGGAGCCGGATATCGACCTGAACTTTTCGGGGGAATATCAGTCCAAGGCCCACAAGTATACAGAAGTCATCTTCGGCGCGGGGCAGACCTTCCGGGCGGGGACTATCGCCACCCTGGCGGACAAGACAGCCTTCGGCTATGTGAAAAGGTATTATGAGGAGAGGGGACAGCACAAGCGAAACTGTGAGATAGACCGCATTGTCCAGGGCTGTACCGGCGTCCGCAGGAGCACCGGGCAGCATCCGGGCGGTATCATCGTGCTGCCTTTCGGGCAGGATATCAACTCCTTCACTCCCGTGCAGCATCCGGCTAACGACATGACTACGGATACGGTGACGACCCATTTTGATTATCACTCCATCGACCACAACCTGTTGAAGCTGGACATTCTGGGACACGATGATCCTACCATGATCCGTATGCTGCAGGACATGACGGGGATAGATCCCCTGACGATCCCTCTGGACGGCAAGGACGTCATGAGCCTGTTCCAGAATACGGAGGCACTGGGGATCACGCCGGCACAGATCGGGGGAACGAAGCTGGGATGTCTGGGCATTCCGGAGTTTGGCACAGACTTTGCCATGGCGATGGTAATAGAGGCACAGCCCCAGTCCTTTTCCGACCTGGTCAGGATATCCGGGCTGTCCCACGGGACCAATGTGTGGGTGGGAAATGCCCAGGATCTGATCAGAGAGGGTACTGCCACCATTTCCACCTGTGTGTGTACCCGTGACGATATCATGACCTATCTGATCAATAAGGGTGTGGAGCCGGAGAAGTCATTTAAGATCATGGAGGCGGTGAGAAAGGGGCAGGTGGCGAAGAAAAAGGTCAATCCGGATCTGTGGAAGGAATGGGAGAAGGATATGCTGGATCACGACGTGCCGCAGTGGTATCTGGACTCCTGTAAAAAGATCGAGTACATGTTCCCCAAGGCGCACGCCGCGGCCTACGTCATGATGGCGTGGCGCATCGCCTACTGCAAGATACATTATCCTCTGGCGTATTATGGCGCCTTTTTCAGCATCCGTGCGAAGGCGTTCTCTTATGAACAGATGTGCCAGGGGCAGGGGCATCTTGAGGCGATCATGGCGGAGTATAAGCGCCGGATGGATGCCGTATCCAATAAGGAGGCGGGGGCAGTACCGCTTTCCAACAAGGAGGAACTTGCCTATGGCGATATGAGGATCGTGCAGGAGATGTACGCCAGAGGGTATGAGTTCATGCCCATTGACATCTTCCGTGCCCATTCCCGCTCCTTCCGGATCCTGGAAGGGAAGCTGATGCCCTCGCTGAGCAGCATCGAGGGTGTGGGGGAGTCTGCAGCAGACGCCATCATGGAGGCGGCAAAAGACGGTCCCTTCCTGTCCAAGGATGATTTCAGAGAGCGCACCAAGGTATCCAAGACGGTGGTGGATCTGATGTCAGAGCTGGGGATACTGGGGAAGCTTCCGGAATCAAATCAGCTTAGTCTGTTTGATTTCTGAGGGCATAAGACAGCTGATCGGTGAGCAGGGTCTGTATCTGCCATGCAGGGCTGGCAGGTTATATTTCTCACGAAAGAGACACTTCTTTATGTGAAGTGTCTTTTTTGCAATATTGAAAAAAATGTTGAAATTGATTTATTATTGTAATATAATATAAAACATCTCAGAAGGGGATTGGAATAGCTGTAAGTTTTGCAGCTATGGTTTCTTTGCTGTAGGCTGTGGCAAAGTATTTGCAGGTACTTTTTACACGTTTGATGAATCCGTGAATAGGGAGATATTTAAAGATCCTGGACATTGCAGACGGACTAATGCCTTCCGTATGCTGACAGATATCTTTCTCATGCATCCCAAAAGTCATGTCCGTTCGTGTAGAATTGCAGATGGAACGGTGCCCGTGTGGGGACATGCAGGCAGCAGGGTCAGAGTTCCTTATCAAGTATAAAAACTTTTCCGGTTTATACGGCATACATAAAAACACAGAAGTTGTGTCTAATATATCTTTATTATAAGCGTAAATGCAGGGAGGGAATTTCAATGAAGGATGAATATGATATCACACTACTGATCAGTATTATTGGGGCGTGTGCATGGCTGCCGGAAATTTGGAAGTTGGTTAAGTATTCCCGTTCCAAACTCGAGGCTTCTGTAATCGACATAATGCACATAAAAGATTTTACATTGAACACCAAAAATGAAAAATTGACTCCCAAAACTGGTCAAATGGTTGTTTTAGCAGTAGTCTTTTTTAATTATTATAAATCATTTTTTGTGAGGAATTTCCAAATAGAAATAATTTTAAATAGGGATGGCGGAACTGCGCGGAAAGCAACAATTGGAAATGTTGTACAGTATTGGCATGGCAAAGAACACAGGACGCTTGCTTTACCATTTGAAACTAATTTTTTTGCTAATCCCTTGATCGTATCAGAGGAAAATAATATTAGGATAATCCCTTGTCTTTTGGAAGACATTTCTTCTGATAAAATAAGTATGCATGATATTAAAAGGATTAAATTTACATACGAAGATCAAAAAATGTTTAGAAGAAAAAAAACTATAGATGTAAAATGTAATGCTGACCGTTTTAGCAATCCAAATTATATCAGACAATATGTTCAAAAGATAGAATAAATTAATGTAATTATTAATGTAGCGCACAATGCTGGATGAAAATTGAATGTATTGCTGTTTAAGTAAAGATTTATAACAGATATTCTTGACAGAATCACCAAGATTATACCCGGACAGTTTGTGCATTATGGCCGAAGAAATGTGGATATTGGAAGTTGGATAAGGATGTGGATATCTACATTGCGTATTTTGACAGATTTGTATATGCAGGAGCGTAAGACTGACATTTTCGTATGTTGTTATTAATGATTTCAGAGCTTTTCTCTGGAAAAATAAAAGAGCTGCTTATCAGTAAATTAGGGGAGGATGAATTTTATGTATATCAGGAAAGCAAAGTCTGCAGATGCAAATGACCTGAAGGTCTTATATTTTGAATACTTGACACATTTTCCACCCGAAGAAGAACAGGATATGAATTTATGGAAACAATTGCTTGATAAGTTTGAGAGAGATGAAAATATGTATTTGCTGGTGCTGGAAGAAGATGGCAAGGTTGTTTCTTCTGTGCAAATGGCGATTATAGAAGGTTTAACACATAATGTCAGGCCGTTCGCGGTTATTGAAAATGTTGTCACGCATGCAGATTACAGAAACAGGGGATATGCTTCGGCGCTTTTGGAGAAAGCGTCAGAAATAGCAGGGGAACACAGATGCTATAAAGTTTTTCTGGAAACGGGTTCAAATAAAGAGAGTACTTTAAATTTTTACAAAAAGAATGGGTTTGAAATAGACAAAAAGCATTCCTGTTTAAAAAGAATGTAAATTTGGTTCAGGATAAAAGGAAGCAGGGAATCAGTATGAAAAACGCAGGAGAAAAGCAGCCGGAAGGGATAAGTACGGGTAGTAAAGAAGGGGAGTATCATTTTCCGGTAAATCTGTTCTGCAGCCTTATGCTGTTAAGTTTTATTCCGTTTTTATATACGCTTGTGAGGACAAATTTAGTTGCGGGTGTTCCATCAACGGACGGATTAAGCATTACAGGCCACATTGAATGGTTTGATTTAATGAATGAGACAATACAGGCATTTTTGATTGTGCCTTTGTATGCATTGCTTAATGGGTATGTAAAAAAACGTGACAGGTTGAAAGAGAGGATTTTTCAATCATTTTTGATAGTAAATGCTGTTTATATTGTATTTTCCCTCATTGTTTATATCCACTGCAATTATATTGTGTCTGTGATGACATCCAATGATGTTCGTGAGGTGACAGAATACCTTAAACTGGAGACAATTGGGTTCATAATTGGGAATGTCGTCAGTTTTGTAAACGTTTTGTTTGTAGTCCTGGAAAAGCCATTTTACATATATACAATGATTATATTGAAAACAGTATTCACAATCGTTGGGGATTCATTGCTGATTCCTAAATTGGGTGTGAACGGGGTCGCCTATTCCAATATTGCGGTGAACATAACATGTGTTGTCTTATGTTTGATTGCCGTATACAGGGAAAAATTAATTGCCGTCTCATTTCGGTTAAGCCAGTCGTTTTTGAAGGATTACTTGCGCATTGGTGTATTCAGCGGCGCGCAAATATTGCTGGATAATATGATTTATTCTGCAGTAGTGTGTAAAATGGTGAATGAGGTGGCGGAGCAGGGAAATTATTGGGTGGCAAATAATATCATATGGGGATTGCTGCTGATTCCCATATCCGCATTGGGAGAAATTATTAAAAAAGAATGTGTGGGGAAATTATCTTTAAAGAAAATCAAATGTTATGTCATAGTGATGATTTCTGCCTTTTTTGTATGGTTCTGCTTTATTCCGGTCATAGATCCATTTTTAAAAAATGTGATGAGGATTGAAAATTATGCGGCAATAAAGCATATATTGCTCATTTTGATACCGTTTTATCTTGCATATGGATTTACCATATTATTTGACAACATATTAATCGGCTATGGAAAAACACAGTATTGTTTTGTGATATCAGCAATTGTAAATCTGCTCTACTATCCCCTGGTATATGGGTTAATGTCAAGAGGAGTATTTACTCCCAATATGACATTTATCTGCATGATGTTTGGTTTTGGCATGGTAACACATTTAGTATGCAGTATCTTATGTTTTACCATATTCAACAAAAGAAAAGGTGTTGGAGAGCAGGCATGACAGAGGACAATGTTTGGATGCTCTCCAAAGCCCTTTTTCACGCTGATCCTTACTTACCGTCATACTTGAATCCCCAGCTCATGTTTTCATAAAAAATCGGCATCAAATCCCGCCCCCGCTCAGTAAAAGAGTATTCTACATGGGGCGGGATTTCGTTGAATTGCGCCCAATAGATGTTTAGGACTTGCAAAATATATTTTTTCATGTTATATTGTGATGGATGTAAATAAACGTTTACTTACAAAGTGGGGGAATGAAATGGATTCTACTAAAGAACATATCATTATGGCGGGGATCAAGGGTGTCAGGCAATACGGGCTGGAAGGGGTCCGGGTACAGAATATCAGCAAACTGGCAGGCCTTACACAGGGGGCGATGTATCGCTATTTTAAGAGTAAAGACGAGCTGATGGAGGCGTGTTTTTTCTATGTGGATAAGCAGGTGGCGGAACTTTTTGAGCACATAAGCCTGAGCCCGCTTACTCTGGTTACGAACCCAAAGGGGGCGATAAAAGAGTTATGGCTTCCTTATTTTCGTTTCTGGACATCTCACCCGGATGAGACTATTTTTTACCATCGGTTTCGGGACAGTGCCCATTTCCCGGAATTTGATAAAAAAAGGGATGTGGGGTATTTTGAGACGTTTGTAGGAATGGTTAAGCTTTTTCGCGGTCTGTTTCCAAGTCTCAATAAGCTTAATGCGGATCTGTTGTGGCTTCATGTGCTTACCAGTACCATTATGTATGCGAAATATGTGGTGGAGGGTGTACTTCCCAACAATGAAGAGACGGAAAATGAAATTTTCCAGCTGATGGTCAGCGGATTGGCGGGATATCTGAAGCGTGGGAAAGAGGCTGATGAGAAAGCGGGGAAAAGGCGGGGGCGGAGTAAACTGAAAAAGACAGAGGAACAGGGAATTTAATATACATCGATGCTGACAGATTGAGAGGAAAAGTTGGTAAATGGATGCACAGTCTGAATTGAGTTTGAATCGTATAGTCATCAAAAATCTGCGCAGGACAACGCTTTGGCTATCGGTTGTTTTCTGTGGAGTTCTGTTAGTGGCTCAGCTATTTAACGCTTATATCAGGGGGCGTAAAAATGCATACACTACAATAGGGCAGGTAATGCAGCTCCTTGAAGAGAACAATAAGGAACTTATGAAAATTCTGGAGGAATATCGGATTACCTGTCTGAATAACGCGGAGATCATCGCTTACATGATTGAAAGAGATCATTCGCTGGACGGGAGTGTAGAGGAATTGCGAGAGATTGCCAGAATGCTGGAGATTGATGAAATTCATATTTTTGACCAGACTGGAACGATTATAAAGGGAACCCATCCGAAATACTATGGGTATAGCTTTGAGTCTGGTGGACAGATGGCATTTTTTGCGCCGTTGCTTGAAGATAAGACGCTGAAGCTGTGCCAGGACATAACACCGAACACTGCAGAGGGAAAACTTATGCAATATTCGGCTCTTTGGAGCGGCGATGGGGAATTTATCGTGCAGGTAGGAATGGAACCGGCCAGTGCAATTCGTACCATGAAAAAAAATGAATTGTCTTACATCTTTTCTTTGTTGTACAGAGTGATGGAAAATGACTTGTATGCGATCAACATAGAGACGGGAATCATACAAGGTGCAACAAACAGCGCCCATGTTGGACAGAGTATGGAAGATATAGGATTACATCATATACAGGCGGGAAAGGGGAACGGCGACCTGCTGGCAATAGTAAACGGAAAGCTGTCATATTGTGTTTACCAAAATATAGGAGACACTGTTGTCATTGATGTTATGCCGGTTACATATCTCTGCGAGGGGGTTTTTTTCAGCACAATCCTGATGGGAATAGGCATTCTTGTCACAGCGCTGCTTTTACAGAAAGTATCCACAAAGCAAATGGGCAGGCTGATCGTGCAGGGCATTGTAGATGTGAATAATACGCTGAAAAGGATAGCCGAGGAAGGGGAAGTGATCGCGGTCGATGTAAAGACCTGCAGGGAACTGGAGGAGCTCGGCAGGCATATTAATGAAATGACAAACAGAATGGTTGATATGCGCCTCCAGATTGAACGGCAGCGGGACAGGGATGTATTGACCGGATTATACAACAGGTACGGACTGGAAAACAGGATCAAGGAGTTGTTCCGAAACCCAAAGGAGATGAAGCATGCTGCGCTGGTCATGGTTGATGCGGATGATCTGAAATATATCAATGATTTTTATGGGCATGAGCAGGGCGACGCCTATCTGAAAGCCTTGGCAAAGTCATTGGCGGACATGAACAATAAAAATATATTGGCCACCCGGTATGGGGGAGATGAGTTCATATTGTTCTTCTATCAGGAGAAAAGTGAGGAAGATTTGAAAAGGGCATTGGGCAACCTTAACGAACTCCAGGATACAAGCGTAATTGAGCTGTCAGCGGAAATTTCTGTTCCGCTTCGATTTTCCTATGGGATAAGCATTTTTAGAAAAGGAATAACCTATGATAACATGCTGAGAGAAGCGGATAAAAATATGTATGATAATAAAAGGAAGCGGAAAGGGTATCCTCGATGACTTCTCCAGGGGAAAAAGCGTGGCGATTGTCCCTTTGCCCTGAAAAGTAAAAAAGTATTTACAAAGATTTAGATAGCGGAAAATCTTCTTATTAGCCTCCGTAAATGTTTATAACATCGGAGTGGCTTAACATCAAGGTTTTCCGCTTTTTGCTGTATGCTGGACAGCGTAACTTGTTATGTCGGCTCCTGTCTGTCTGAAATAGGAGAGAAGGAGCGGAGGGGGATTTTGAGAAGGTCTCTGTAACGAAACGGCCAAAAAAAGGATATATGGGCAAGGAGGAAGAAAAGATGTTAATAACAGAGTTGAAAAGAGCCTTTTGCTCCAAACCTTTTTGGGTGACTTGCGGGATTACACTGGCAATGCTTGCCTTCGGCAGCAGTGATTATCTGCCGCCTTCCTATGCCACAATTGAACTTCCTAACCCCTGGTGGATTTATTACTTTCATTGTTTTTTCTTAGGAATGAAAACTATGCTGCCAGTGTTTTATCCCATTGTGGTTATGATTCCCTATGTTCTCTCCTATCGGAGGGATCGAGACAGCGGTTACAGGCAGCTTATTTTGCTCAAGACCTCTCGGAAAGCTTATCTGGGGGCGAAAGCATTGGCGGTTGGTATTTCGGCATTTGTGGCTGTCCTGTTGCCTTGTCTCGCATGGATTCCGGTTTGCAGGTTGTCAGGGGATACGGATTGGGAATACGCCTTGCAGTACTACGGAGACAATATTCATTTTATGCCTTCCTTTTATGAGGAGCATGTGGTTCTGTATTGTGTAATGTATGCTTTTCATGCCGCTCTATTAGGCGCTGTGTTTGCCATACTGGGACTGGGCTTGAGCGCTGTGATTAAAAACAGGTATCTGGCACTGCTGCTGCCTTTTTGCTACGCTATTTTTTCATCATCCATCCTTGTATCTCTCTTAAGAGACACATTTATCGGGTGTAGTTTTGAAGTGATGAAACTGATGCCGTTACAATTATATTATTACAAAGAGGCGTATCCATTGGGATTTTGGACAGTTCCGATTTACGAGGCAGTACTGACAGCGGTTGGATTGGCGTTGTATCTGGGAGGGGATTATCATGCTGGCAAAGCTTAAGCTGGAATGGGGGGAGTTTTGTTTTTGGAAAAAGCTGATCCTCCAAAGCCTTCTTTCGGTTATGGCGGCATATGTACATCTGGATTCCTTATTGATGAATTGGCCGGGGGCATCTGTTGGCGAATATATTGTATACTCGTTGACACAGGAAAATTATTTCCTGGTATTGTTTCCTTTCCTGTGCCTGGTATGGACCAGTGGAAGGAATCATGAGATTTGCAGATACCCTCTTTTGCTCCGATACCGGACCAGGAATGAATTTTTTTTGATTCGGTTTCTGGCAAAAGCTTTTTTTGCTGCGGCGGTACTGCTGGAACATATAGGAATTCTTCTTGTAATGGGACACTCGCTCCCCATTGCTTCACAGATGCTTTTTGTGTCTTCCGGGCATCCGGTGGGAATTATCATCATGCAATTTTTCAATCTCCTTTGTTATGTCTGTGTGATGATCCTGCTATATGAATTATTGCTTCATGTGACAGGGAATGCAATGCCGGGTGTGATGTTGACGGCATCGGTTTCGCTGATGAATCTTTTAGTGGTAAAGCTGGTAGTGAAAGCGGTAGTGGTGTGGACACCATGGGGGAATACTGCTTACAGGCTGTTTGGGCAGGAGAGACCGGGTTATCGGTTTTATGGGATGTACTGGATATTCCTGCTGCTGCTTTTGTTTTATCTGGCAGATAAATTGAATGGGAGAAAGGATTTTTGTTTTGAGGAAACACATAAGACTGGTTAGCAGTTTTTTTGTTTTTTACCTGCTTGCGTGGTATTCCCAATCATTTTTAAGGGAGACCGGAGAAGAATTATTGGTCTGTACCTGGAATCATACATTTTACAGGTTTGGTCCCGACTGTATTTTTTGGGTTGCCATGCGTTTGGCGGCATGGCTCTCTGTTTATATGCACTTACTGCATCTGGAGAGTGGTTTTTCCCTCTATCTTTTTTTAAGACAGAAAAGCTATGGAAAAGTATTTCTTCACACATATTTGGGATGTGTGGGGCGGGCTGTGTACTATTATGGAGGCGGAACACTGATTATGGCAATTTCCCACGGTCTGACGGTACCTGGTGTGAATCCGGGGAATTTGCTGCAGCAGAGTGGTATGTTAATCATTCTGGTGGAGGAAGGCTTGGAAGCATTGAGTTTCTGCCTTGCAGCGTATGTGCTCCATTGCATATTCAGAAAGGCAGAGGCGGGGTTTTTGGCAGTCCTTGCAGGGAGACTGCTGCTAAACTTTGTAACCGGTGGGGGACGCCCTGATCTCCCGATTCAGCTGGCGGTGAATCTGGTTATGGTATGTGTGGTTTTCTTTCTTGCGTTTCGTGATTTTGCGGAAAAATATGTAGATATGTATGCTGCATAACGCCGGAATTTATCGTATTGAATTGCTCAAACATATATGGCTGGCGTTATGGAGTCGGATTACTGGGAAATTTTAACTGTTAAGGAGTATAAATAAGTATAAATAAAGGAAACAGCAGGCAGGATAGATTTGCTGCAGGTGTCGGAAATATAAAAGGTGGGATAGAAAATATGGTAAAATCGGAAAGTATCGTGAAAGTGGAACATGTGAAAAAGGCATATAAGGGTAATTTGCTTTTTACGGATCTTAATCTCCATGTGGAACGGGGAGAGAGCTGCGCCATCGTAGGAGAAAACGGTTCCGGAAAAAGCGTGCTGCTCAAAATGATCTGCGGGCTAGTCAGACCGGATGCCGGGGAAATTACGGTGGGCGGGGAGAAACTGGAAAAGGGGAATTTTCCGAAGGATATAGGTGTCATTCTGGATAATGCAGGATTCCTGCCCAATGAAACGGGTCTGAAAAATCTCTCTATCATAGCGGGAATATCCTCCGCCCCGTACTTCCTAATCATAATACCAT